>JANPGF010000050.1:0-7699 GCA_031423775.1 Candidatus Kaiserbacteria bacterium
GCAGTAGTTGGAACGCAACACAAAAGACGTTTGGTCTGAACCCTTATACCTTCCTCTCACCTGATTTCTACGCCACCAAAGCAGCGGTGATTGAAAGTTACTATAATAAACCAGTCATCAGTGTCGAGTTACAAGCCGAGCCATGGGCATCAAAAGGCCTAGCCGAGGCACCTCTCGCAGAACAGGCCAAGTCAATGAATCCAGAACTCTTTGCTGAAAATATTATCTTTGCCAAACAAGCTGGACTCGGAGCCTACTATTTCTGGGGTGTTGAATGGTGGTACTGGATGAAGACCAAACACAACCAACCTGAAATTTGGAATCAAGCAAAAGAACTCTTTACCGGAGTAAAACAATAAAAAATGAAAACACCTCGAATCACTCGAGGTGTTTTCTTATGTCGTATCAGTTGACGAAATGTATATTTACTAGTACAACACTTACAAATTGTTCTTCTCTGTTGCAAGGAACTAATCGATGCAACGCATCATACGTCCCCTCCTCTTAGTAGCTGCAGTACTTTGTATCTGCGTTCTCGTATATTGCTATAGCACTGTCATAAAACCAACTGCCTCGAACACCACCACCTGTCCCTATTTATTTGTAAGTTGGAATGGACGTAACATTGGGCGCAGTAAATCACCTGAAGACATTGCCCGTATGGCAAATATTCTCCGCAATGCTGACATCGTTGCGCTCCAAGAAGTGGTAGCGGGCAAAGGATTCGGCGCGAAAACGATCGCCGCCCTCGTAAACGCACTCGAGAAAGACGGCAGTACCTGGGACTATGTAGTTTCCGATCCTACCTTACCACCTTCGCCTGGCGTTGAACGGTATGCCTATCTCATCAAATCAACCGTCTCGTTTAACAGACGCAGTGCGATTCTGCACGAGGAAGTCGGGACGAAGATTGATCGTGAGCCCTATTCGATTGTTGTTACTTTCGGAACTGATACTGCAATTGAATTCTTCTCGTTTCATGCCGTGCCGGAACATAAATTACCGGCTAATGAAGTGGCGTCAGTCACCTCAATTCCCGACCTTGTGAGTACGGCTCGAGTAGTCTTTGCGGGTGACTTTAATCTAAACCGTACTGTCACCGACCCACTATTTGCACCCCTCGGTTATACTGGACATATCACAGAGCACACCACCCTAAAAGAAACAGTCGCTCCGCTTGGTATGTACACCAGTCATCAGTATGACAATATCTACACCAAAGGTGTCCACGTGTGTGAGTCAGGCGTCATTGATTTTGTATCTGAAACAGGTACTCCTATCACAACAGCCACGCTTGCCACCGCAAGGAGTGTGAGCGACCACCTGCCGGTATACATTCGATTTAAATAACCAACCTAGGGCAATAGTAACTGCCCTAGGTTTTTCTTTTACACAAAAATAAAACTCTATACAAAACAATATAAATGTTGTACTGTATTAACGGAATATGCATGAAGAGGATCTTTTACATGGACGATATACAACCGCTCGTCAAACAATTCGTCACAACCGCATTCGCTCTTGACGTATCTTCGCAAAACCAAGAACAAATATTCGAGATGCTCAGACCGCTCCTAAGCGGACCGCCTGCAGTTCAGGATCATTTCAAACACTCACTCCGGGTAGGGCTACTGGCAGCAAAAATCGCTGATTTCTGTCACCATCACGGACGTTCTTTGTTTATTGCAGGGACCCTCCATGATGTTGGAAAATGCCAAATACCCTATGAAGTACTCGGCAAGACGACCAACTGGACTTCGGCTGATACCGATGTCATGCAGCAGCATGTTATTGCGGGTTACAACCTCATTCGTGATCACTTTGACTTCTCAGCTGAAATTATGCTGTGGCATCACAGATTTCAACGAAACGCGTACCCTACCTCAGTACCCTCACACCTGCACGAGTACACAGCGAGGACCATCGTGCTCATCCACGAATACGGACGATTGCTCGCGCTCGCTGATAGCTACGACGCGTTCCATCGTCCAAACGGCAAGTATGCTGGTGTAATTGACGGTAAACGTATCAAAGAGCTCATGCTCGAACACAATCTCGACCGCACGCTCTTGATTGAACGGTTGTACCATGTGGGTATTTTTATCGCTTGAATCATCCCCCACCCAAGAAAGGTATTGAAACGTGCAAAACCTCTTTGACAACCAAACGAGGACTAACGAGTTTACAGCGCTTCGAAAAAGACATCTTGCAGAATTCTTGGCACTAGTAAAGGTCATTGATGTACGAGATGCAACTCAATTCAGTGACATGATGTATGCTGCATTTCGTTGGTACGGACTGAGTGCGGTTCAGTTGGCAACAGACTTAATGGTTAGTCGTTCAGCAGTCAGCAAGTGGTGCGGCAGTACCGCCACCCCAACACATCCAACTAGGAAAGCTGTCTGGCACTGGATCCAGGCAGAGATTACAAAACAATTGTAGCTTTCAACCCCTCCGTTCTACGGTGGGGTTTTTATATACCTAATTACCGCACAAAAATATTGACAAATACACTTTTTTAGTGTATTATATTAATAACAATTTTGTTCTTTGGATGTAGCCCACCAGGACTTGAACTGATTCTTTTTGCCTACATCATCTCGCTCGGATTTGGGATGGTCGTCGGACAACAACGCGGCCTGGTCCGAGCACACCGATTCTGGATATGGCTGGTGACAAGATTCATCGCCTTCGTCATCGACCTAACCGGGCAAGGTCTGCGCACAATCGCGACTCGCCTCAAACGGTGAAACTCAAAACCAAACAGCTCACCTTCACCATGGTGAGCTGTATTTATTTCCATAACGCACATGCGCTATACTAGCAATATATGCCGATTCATTTGTTTACCGACTACCTGTCTCTCCTCGTTGGCTTCCAGTTGTATCTGTATTTTAATAAAAGTACGCTCCCCCCTCAACACCGCTTTACGTACATTATTGGAGCACTTGTTGGTGCACTTGTCGGTTCACGACTCCTCGCCATACTGTCTGACCCTGCTTTATTTTCAGAACATATTTCACTCATAATAATCTTCTCAAACAAAACGATTATTGGAGCCATCGTCGGAGGGATTATCGGTATCGAAATTGCCAAGAAAATTTCTGGTATCACCACACGTACAGGTGACGGGACTGTTATCCCACTTAGTATCGCTATCATTATTGGGCGGATTGGTTGTGAAGTAACCGGGGTCACCGACGGCACCATTGGTGCAGTATGCCACTATGCCTGGTGCTTTATGCAAGGAGACGCCTTTCCTCGACACCCGCTCCCGCTCTATGAAATCACATACCTTCTAGTACTCCTTCCCATTTTTTATACTGCTTGGAAAAAGAACATCTTTAGCGAAGGCAGTCTCTTTCGAATTTTTATTATCCTCTATCTCGGTCTGCGCTTTTTCCTAGAGTTTTTAAAGGATACATTTACAATCTTCGGCCTCTCACCGATTCAATATGTCTGTCTTGCAGTGTGTTTGTGGTACCTATATACTCTCACACAGATACCACTTGTACAGAAACCAGTGGTCAGTTCCTAGGAGGATTACATGGATAATCACGACCGCGAGGTTGTTACCTATACCGGCGCCTGCTGCGCAAACACCCGTACGGTTGACCACTTTTGTGGGAACGGTTCGGTCCTGAAGCGCGGAATGCGTTCCCGGTGCAATACCTGCGAAAAAGAAGTGCCAGCGAGCGCATTCAAGTCGAACGACGTACCAGCACGAGTGTACCTGGTCAAATACTGCCCTGATCATGGCGAGACAAGCACGCGCATTTCAAGCGACGCAGCGTTCTACTATCGTCCCGAAGATGCGCAGGCCTGTGCCTGCGGACCGGGCGGATGTGGACCAACACCGCTCGGCGAAAATGCCGTAACTGGATCGACAATGCATACCTGTACACTTGTGGTTGAAATTGTTACCGACTGCAACCTGGCCTGCCCAACCTGTTATGCAAATTCACCACAGCGGGCACCGGGCGCACACGGTACGTTCCTGTCAGTCGCGGACTTTCAAACCCAAGTGCAAGCAGTGCTAGGTAAACAAGGTGAAATCGATATCATTCAGTTGTCAGGCGGCGAACCAACGCTTCATCCGCAACTGTTTGAAATCATAACCTGGCTCGGAACCCAGACCGGCATCGGCCAGGTACTCCTCAATACCAACGGTAGCAAGTTGGTGGATGACACATTCACAACAGCTCTCGCTACCGTTGCTCCTGTCGGTCGCTTTGGCGTCTATCTACAGTACGATGGCGACGAGGAATCCGGGCAAGTACCCCTTCGCGGCGGCGACTTCCGCGCAATTCGCGAACGAGCAATCGCCAACTGTCAAAAACACGCGCTGCCGATTGCACTCGTGATGACGGTGACCCACGACAATAAATTCTCGTGTGCAAGCGCCATCACCAGGGCTATTGCTGACGACAACATTACCTGGGTGGTCTTTCAACCGGAATTCCTCTCGGGTCGAAACGACAAGCGAAAGATGCTGGAAATTCCCATCAACGTTGCCGACATCGTCCATTCAGTTGCCCTTGGCGGTATCATGGACCTCGGTTCATGGATGCCACTTCCCTGCAGTGACCCGAACTGTGGCACGATTGGATTCCTTGTTCGTGTGGACGACGTCTGGCAACCAGTATCAAAACTGATCGACCTGCGCAGTCTCACAACCACCATTGCGAATCGCATTAATTTCACCATGGAAGATGCCCTATCGGTTTGCGGTTGCGACGACTACAACCTCGGTGAATATCTGGAACGTTACGGTGTCAAACGGAAAGACATCAAGATGATCTTCATCAAACCGTTTATGGACAGCCGGACTTGGGACGCCGCACGTATCGCAGCCTGCTGCACCCATGTTCTTACCCCGACCGGCGAACTGGACAGCTTCTGTCGCTACTATGGTTCAAAGTAAAATACGCACACGCCCCGATATACGGGGCGTGTTTTTTGCTATACTAGAACCATATGCCACCAACAAACCATGATATACAATCATCGCCAGAGGCACAGATACTCAGTGACGAGATGGTCTCGGCTCAAATAGTAACACCAGCCGAAACCACACCTACAGACGTTATTATTACAAAACAACAAACAAAGGCTGTATATTTCGTACTGGGTTTATTCACACTGAGTATGGGCGGGAGTATTGTTGGTCTCGGTTCATCAAGTCTTGGTGCCCTATTGTTTGTTGGCTGGTATCTCGCTGCCCTCTCGAGCATCGTTATGGTGCTTGGTTGGTTTTTTGAAGGTATCATTCATTACCGAAGAGACAACGGACAAACCCTTCGTTTCTCGTTAATATTTTTTGTCTGCATTTTTATTGTAGGCTACGGTACTTGTGCTGTTAATTTAGGTGCTTTGCAGGGTCTCTAAACAGTACTGGCAACATACATAAAACCACTTGCAGTCATGCAAGTGGTTTTATGTATGTTGTTTATACAACTTTTGCTTCTTGTACTTTTTTCTCAATTTTCTTCCCCGCTCCAACACCTGCACGCGCTCGTTTTTTAACTTCAAACGTGAGCTCGTCTTTTTTCATATCAACTCGTACCGTACCACCACGAAGCATTCCTTCTCCAACCATCATGGTTGCGACCGGTGTCAGAATCTTGCTCTGAATAACACGCTTGAGTGGACGCGCTCCGAATTTCGGATCGTATCCTTCTTTGGCGAGATAATCGAGGACAGCATCACTAACCGAGAGCGCGATTTCCTTGCGACGGAGACGTTCCATCACTTCGGTAATCTGGATACTGACGATACTACGAATAGTTTCTGGCGATAGGATGTCGAAGATAATGATTTCATCAAGTCGGTTGAGGAATTCTGGACGGAAGAAGTGTTTGAGACTTTCAAGCACTTTCTCTTTAGCCTGTCCGTACTGTGCTACAGCACCACGATCAGTTGCAAAACCAAAATTAGACATACGATCGATGTGTTCAGCACCAATGTTCGAAGTCATAATAATGACCGTGTTGCGGAAGTTAATCTTGCGCCCCTTGGCATCAGTGAGGTGACCAGAGTCGAGTACCTGTAGCAAGATGTTGAATACTTCAGGATGGGCCTTTTCAATTTCATCGAGAAGGATGACCGAGTATGGTCGATGACGCACTCGTTCGGCAAAGTTGCCTCCCTCTTCGTGACCAACGTATCCTGGAGGAGAACCGATGATTTTCGAAACGGAATGTTTCTCCATGAATTCAGACATGTCGATACGGAGGAGAGCGTCCGGATCATTGAACATAAATTCTGCAACCGCGCGAGAGAGCTCTGTTTTACCAACACCAGTAGGACCGAGGAAGAGGAATGAACCAATTGGACGGTTTGGATCAGAGATACCTGCACGAGAACGTTTAATGGCATTAGCGACGAGCTGAATGGCATGCTCTTGCCCAACCACTTTTTCCTTGAGCATATCTTCCATACGAGCCAATTTCTGGGCTTCAGCTTCGAGCATGCGTGACACCGGGATACCGGTCCAGCGTGATACGACACTTGCAATCTCTTCTTCGGTCACCTCTTCTTTAAGAAGTCGCCTGCTGCGCTGAAGTTTCTTCAAACGTTTCATTTTAACCTCCAGTTCACGTTCAACTGACGGAATTGAATCATACCGAATTTCAGCAGCACGAGTAAGGTCCGCCATCGCTTCAGCACTCTCTGCCTCTTGGCGGAGTTCCTCCATTTCCTTTTTTAGTTTACTGATTTCACCAAGTGCTTCTTTTTCATTATTCCATTTAGTTTCAAGGGCGGACGTTTTCTCTTTCAGTTCACCAATCTCATGGTTAATATCCTTGAGTCGCTCTTTGATTTTCTTTTTTTGTTCAGATGAAAGTCCTTCTTCTTTCTTCAAAGCTTCACGCTCAATTTCGAGGCGAGTAATCAGACGGTCAGAAATGACGAGCTCTTCAGGCTTGTTCTCGAGCGAGATACGCAGTGCAGCAGCAGCTTCGTCAATGAGGTCCACAGCCTTGTCAGGCAAGAAACGGTCAGTAATGTAGCGTGACGATAAGTTCACTGCAGCAACAATTGCGTCGTCAGTAATACGGACACCGTGATACAGTTCATACTTTTCAGCAATACCACGTAAAATTGCAATCGCATCATCAATACTTGGTTCGTTCACATAGACAGGCTGGAAACGGCGAGTGAGGGCTGGGTCACGCTCGATATGCTTCTGGTACTCCTTTAGAGTGGTTGCACCAATAACACGGAGTTCACCACGAGCAAGAGCGGGCTTCAACATATTTGACGCATCCATTGATCCTTCAGCAGAACCAGCACCAACAATTGTATGGAGCTCGTCGATGAACAGAATGATCGTTCCCTGTGAACTTTCTACTTCTTTCATGACTGCTTTCAAACGCTCTTCAAATTCACCACGGAATTTTGTTCCAGCGACAAGGAGGCCGAGGTCGAGCGAGAGAATTTCTTTGCCCTTTATAGATTCTGGTACTTGTCCTTGCACAATTTGCTGTGCGAGGCCTTCAGCAATTGCAGTTTTACCAACACCAGCCTCTCCAATCAGGACAGGGTTATTTTTTGTGCGACGAGACAAGATTTGAATCACGCGCTGCACTTCAACATCACGACCAATCACCGGATCAAGTTTATTATCTTGAGCAAGTTTCGTCAGGTTACGAGTATATTTCGTGAGCGCACGAAATTTCTTTGGACTCTGGGCATC
>JANPGF010000051.1:0-12072 GCA_031423775.1 Candidatus Kaiserbacteria bacterium
GCAAGGTGGACTTTTTGCTATTTTTTGTATTAGCTGTCTTACTCTAGCTGCCGACCCTCTTTTCTAGAATCAGTAAATACAAGGCGACAAGAAGCATGGGCCGGAGGCGTACAAGCGTACGACGACAACCATGCGCCGCAGGCAACGCAGTAGTTACTGATTGTAGATAGAGGCGCTAATTTTTGCAAATGAACTCATTCGTAGTAGAATGGGGGACTTATATGAGCTTTATGTCGCGCACGTTTGGAAAACTGCTTGATTCGGTGTCTACCGATATCGGGATTGATTTAGGTACTGCCAATACGTTGATGTACGTCAAAGGAAAGGGGATTATTTTGAATGAGCCCACGATTGTGGCGATTAATAAAAAAACTGGGCAGCTCGTCGCAGTCGGAAACGAAGCGCGGGCGATGCAGGGTCGCACACCAACGCATATTGAAGTCGTACGCCCACTCGTTGATGGGGTGATTTCTGACTTTGAGGTTACCGAGGAAATGCTCGGCTACCTCATTGGTAAGGTTCGAAGTGAAATGCGTACACTTTTGGCACCGCGTGTACTGATTGGTGTCCCGTCTGGTATTACCAATGTAGAAATGCGAGCTGCTCGTGATGCCGCTCGTAATGCGGGTGCACGTGAAGTCTTTTTGATCGAAGAGCCAATGGCTGCGGCTATTGGTGCAAAACTTCCGGTCAACAAAGCAGTTGGAAATATGATTATTGATATCGGTGGTGGCACGACTGATATCGCCGTTATCTCACTCTCGGGGATTGTAGTGGCAAAAAATTTACGCATTGCCGGCGATCATCTCAGTGCCGCTATCTCTACCTACATCCGTGATCAGTTCAAGGTATACGTTGGTGAAAAAACTGCTGAAGATGTAAAGATTGCACTCGCTGCTGTAGAGCATAAAGACGGAGCAAAAGAGCAAGTAATACGCGGTCGTGATGTCATGACTGGACTGCCGCGTGAAGTAATTGTGACTGATAGTGATGTCCGCGATGCAATTGCGCCACAGGTAGATATGATTGTTGAAGCAGTGAGAAGTGTACTTGAAAAAACACCTCCAGAAGTACTCGCTGATATTATGCAGCGAGGCATTCATCTTTCAGGTGGTGGAGCATTGATTCCAGGCCTCCAGGCGTTGTTAGAAGAGGTGCTCGAAGTTCCTGTGATTGTGGTACCTGATCCTCTACGTGCGGTCGTCCGTGGATGCGGCATTGTAATTGAAAATTTGGCACTCTATGAAGACATCCTTATTGACAAAGAAGGCGAGCTCTCGCCGCACCTTACTGATTAGACGCTTTATTCTAATCGTCATTTTCGCACTGCTGTCAGTACTGTCAGTAGTGATTTTGCCAGTGGTTGCTCGTGGTATTGCGACTGTTGTTTGGTATCCATTTGATGTGGTGCGCGTCTGGGTGGCTGAATCAGGTAGTTCGCTCCCACAGTATATTCGCGAGCGCCGTACGCTACTTGGTGAACTTGAAGCGTACAAAGTAGCTGATGCAACTAGTCGCGGTAACGAAAGCACTATTAAGAAATTACAGATTGAGAATGATGAATTTCGCAAGCAGCTCGGGGCAGTTCCAGAAGAACGACTGCTTGCACGAGTGGTAGCGCGTCCAAATCAACTGCCATATGACATGCTCATGCTCGACCGTGGTTCAAATCACGGAGTAGTAATTGATGCACCAGTGTTCGTAGGCAAAGATCAGGTAATTGGTTTTGTATCAGCAATACATGCAGAAACATCATTGGTGACACTATTGAGTACTCCGGGATTTACTGCATCAGCGTACGTGTTTGGTCCTAATATCTATACCGTCACTGAAGGAATGGGTGGTGGAGTGCTCCGAGTGCGGGTACCACAGGGTATTTTATTGCAACCACATAATATCGTAGTATTGCCGGCAATTGATTCTGGGGTATACGGTGAGGTGGCGTATGTAGAAGCTGCCCCGAGTCAGCCAGAACAATATGGGTACGTGCGTACATCAATACCGCTCCAGAGTCTGTATTACGTTTCAATCGGTCGACAACCAATCGTGACCCATTCGTTTGATGATGCAAAAACTGTGGTTGCAGATACCGCAAATAAATTGTTTTCTGTAGCAGTGCCAGCCAGTGAATTGGTTGTGCCAGAAAGTTACAAAACAACTGAGGGTACTAGCTCAGTGAGCACTGCCTCGAGTGCAGCAACCAGTACGACAGGCGCTCGAGCGACAACTACCCATTAGTTTCCATGCGTTATTTCATACTTCGTAGCATTAGTTTTCTCTGCCTCGTCACTGCGTGGTATTTTGACGTATGGTGGTTAGGGATCCCATTACTTGTGTGGCACTGTTTTCACTACCGTGCGTTTGAATGTGTAGTGCTTGCTATTTGTATTGATGTCCAGTTTATGACTGGGTTAACTCTGCCATGGTATACGATTGGAGCACTAGCGTCTTTGGTTCTGGCGGAACTTATAAAACCGCTTGTGCGACGAACGGTAACAATGCAACTATGAGATGGCGCCGTAAATCAAAACCAGTAGTTGAACTCGACGAGATATTACTCGATGCGTCCAATTTACCTTCATTTAATACTGGTCGTCTCGAAGGTCGACGTGAACTTCCGATTCGCCCGTTTAATGTGTACTTTATTGGTATCTGTTTTAGTCTGATCGCACTAGCTTTCATAGGGAAAATTTTTACCTTACAAGTAACAGAAGGAGCCAGTTTTCGAAAAATTAGTGATGATAACACACTGAACTCTAGTGTGATTGTAGCAGAACGAGGGGTGGTGTATGACCGTAATGGAGAGCTCCTCATTTGGAATGAGCATGACGTGAGTGGTCGGTACGATTTTCCAGTCCGTGCCTACACTGATCGATTAGGCTTGGGACAACTCCTCGGCTATGTGAGTTACCCGCAGCGTGACAAACGTGGTTTTTACTATCGAACTGAATATATTGGTCGAACCGGCGTAGAGGGGGCTTTTGAATCCGATTTGCACGGAAAAAATGGAAAGAAAATTATTGAAGTGGACGCGCTCGGCAAAGTCGTGGGGGAACATGCGATTGCTGGCCCAGTACCAGGTAAAACATTGACGTTATCGGTTGATGCTGGTTTGTCCGAAGCAATGTACCAAATTATTTCAACCAGTAGTGCCAAAGCCAACTTCCGCAGTGGGGCGGGTGTGATTATGGATATTCATACTGGTGAAATTTTGGCGATGACTAGTTTCCCATCATACGATCCAGAAGTGATGGCTGATGGAGATGATACGGCACTCATCGCACAGTACAACAAAGATGACCGGTTTCCATTCTTGAATAAAGTAGTGAGTGGGCTCTATACACCAGGATCAATTGTGAAGCCATTTGTAGCCTATGGTGCCTTGGCTGAAAAAATAATTGATCCCAATAAAATTATTGTGAGTACTGGCCGCATCGTAGTACCGAACCCCTACAATCCAGCGCAACCTGCCTATTTTAATGACTGGCGAGCACAAGGCCCGATGACTATGCGGGAAGGTATCGCTTTCTCGTCCAATGTGTATTTTTACACCATTGGTGGGGGGTTTGGTGATCAGCCCGGTCTCGGAATTACGAGAATGAGTCAGTACTTCAAATTGTTCGGACTTGGTTCAATAACAGGTATTAATTTAGCCACTGAACAGCCGGGGGTGGTGCCAACACCAGAATGGAAACAAGCGACCTTCCACGATGATTGGCGACTCGGTGATACGTACTTTTCTGCGATTGGACAGTATGGTTCAAGAGAAACACCGCTTGAGATGCTCCGTGCCTATGGGGCGCTTGCGAGTGGCGGAACGCTCATTACTCCGACAGTGATCAAAGGTGCAGTTGGTAGTTCAACGGAACTGCACCTGAACCCGGCCTATTTGAAAATTATCTATGAGGGTATGCGCGAGACGGTAACTCTTGCAGGAGGTACAGCACGCGGCCTCGAACGAAGTGACGTGCACATAGCGGCAAAATCAGGTACTGCCGAAATTGGGACCGGGAACGCCTTTGTGAATTCGTGGGCAGCTGGTTTCTGGCCAGTCGAGAAGCCAAAATATGCGTTTATCCTCATGATGGATCATGCCCCTCGTAGTAATGCGCTTGGTGCAACTCGCATTATGGGTGGGGTCTTTGATTGGATGGCTGCTAATCGTCCTCAGTATATTCATACTGATATGCCGGCTTCTACCACCTCGCCTGTGGCGCCGTAATCCACTGGTTGACCGCAGCCATTATGTGGGTATAATTGCAGTACATTAATTTTACATATGACTGATCAACAATCTTACCTGACCGCTGAGAAGTTTGATGAACTAAAGAAGGAGCTCGATCATCTGAAGACTGTCCGTCGTAAGGAAGTAGCCGAGTCACTCGAATACGCACGTAGTCTCGGAGACCTCTCTGAAAATGCCGAGTATCAAGAAGCTCGTGATATGCAGGCAGCTATCGAGGAACGTATTGGTCATCTCGAAAAAGTTATCAAAGAAGCTAAAATCGTAGCGCATGACAAGAAGGGGGATGTCATCGTCCTCGGTTCAACGGTAACAATTCAGAAAGACAAAGATAAAGATAGTCACGTGTACACCATCGTTGGAGCCGAAGAAGCCAACATCCACGAAAAGAAACTGTCCTATCTTTCACCACTAGGTGAGTCACTCATGGGTAAAATCAAAGGGGACGACTTCACCTTTGAAACGCCATCAGGGAAGCAGAAGTATAAAGTTCTCAAAGTAGAGTAAGAGAGAACTTCCAAAAATCATTGTCTACTTCGTTGCTACGCTTCTTTTCAACATTCACCGTACGCTTGTACGGCTCATGTCGAAAAAAGCTAGGCGCCTAGTATCCAAAAGATTTTAGAAAGTTCTCACAAAAACAGACTGCATCGAGCAGTCTGTTTTTGTGTTGTTCGTCTTTGCGAGCTTGCGAAACAATCCAGAGTTATACGTACAGATAATGAGGTTGTGTAGTATAATTTAGTAATTAGAATAAATAAAAGTTTATGCCCCCACAAAATTCACTACCTACGAGCGAACAAACGTGCCCTTGGTATCAGCCACTATGCAGAGTAACACCAGTTTCCAAATATCTGGCCATGAGTATCTTCATTGTCTTGCCATTTATTGGAGGGTATATCGGTTATTTGCAAGGCCTTGCGGTAAAATCAGTTGAGGTTGTAAACATCGTGGTCCCTCCTGTCGCAACTGCAAAGGCAGACGATACTGTAACAGCTACAACTGAGACTTTCACTCCACCGCCAGAGACTTTTTTATATCCGGCAATGGAAGCAAAATTTACCAAAGCGACTGATGTTATTCGCTATGCGCTTCAAACCGAAACAAATAAAAATGGTGACAGCAAGATTCCTTTTGATTATTATCACGAGTATCAAGAGATACAGGGAGTAACCTATGGTGATCAAGACGCGGCTAATGTTGCATCGTTGCCATATTTAGTTATACTTGCTACTACTAGTGATTTTATGGTTTTTTCTGCACCGCTCTTTAAAGAGACTGAAGGTTCTGACTCAGGTCTGTATAAATTAGATACACGCACAAAAAACTTTACCAAAATGAAGAATAGTGATCGTTTTAGTCCTTTTGCGACAGGAGCCGCGTTGTCTCCTAGCAAACAGTATGTGGCTGTCGTGAGTGGATATGAGGGAAGTAAAGATGAGGCGCCAGGCCTGACGTATAATGGAGTCTCTGTTGGTATTATAGATCTTGCTGCTGATACCTACACAAATCTTAAAACATATGAAATTTTGGGCAACAAGCGTTTTTCATTTTGTGAAATGGGTTGTACAACACATATGAAGTGGACAGCTAGCAGTTCACTCGAAGTGGGCGATTTTACCTTTAATAAATGTGCTGACGAATATGGAACCGGTGAAATACAGTGCACCACAACTGATAAAAAAGGCGAATATGTTGCTCCTGTAGAATCCGTACTCAAATTTACAATCTAATCCTGGTATTGTTCGAATCCGCGTTCTAGACTCAAATTTTAAAATGAGCTATTTGCGAAAGTCTCTGTAAACAGATAAGATACCACAATGTCTACACACGATGAACTACTAAACGAACGCCGTAAGAAACGGGATATGTTGGCTGATGCGGGGATGAATCCGTACACCGCAACCACTAAACCTACCCACCAGAACAAGGATGTTTTGGCGATTTTTGCGGAACTTGTTACTGCTGCTACCCCGATTACAATTTCTGGTCGAGTGATGGCTCTACGCCTCCATGGTGCACTCGCATTTGCTGATATCTTTGATGGAACTGCTCGCGTACAAGTGATGCTAACCAAGGAGAATGTTGGAGAAGAGAAGTTCGATCTCTTCGTTGCAACAATAGATGCTGGGGACTTTATTGAAGTAAGTGGTACGGCGTTTATTACTAAACGTGAGACGCAGGCAATCCAGGCGTCAACTTGGCGCGTGCTCACCAAAACTCTTGCACCTATGCCGGTCGAACACTTTGGTATCAAAGATGAAGACATGCGTTTCCGCAAGCGATATCTCGATCTCTTGTTGAATGATGAAGAGCGAGCTATCTATGTGCAGAAAGCCAAATTCTGGGAAGTAACGCGCAAGTTCATGGTTGATCATGGTTTCCTTGAAGTTGAAACTCCGACGATTGAAGTGACAACCGGTGGGGCAGAAGCTCGACCATTCAAAACGTACCACAATGATTTTGATATGCCAGTCTATATGCGTATCTGTATTGGTGAACTGTGGCAAAAGCGTCTCATGGCCGCTGGGTATCCAAAGACGTTTGAAATTGGTCGCGCCTACCGAAATGAAGGCACGAGTCCAGAGCACCTGCAGGAATTTACAAATTGTGAATTCTATTGGGCGTATGCTGACTATCGTGACGGCATGACCTTTGTCCGTGACCTCTATCGCACGATTGCACTCGAAGTATTTGGTACCACAAAATTTGAAATGCGTGATCATTCGTTCGATTTGGCCGACGAATGGGTAGAGATAGATTATGCCGATACCATCCGAGAAAAAACCGGTATTGATATTTATGCCGCAACAGAAAGTGAGATGGAGTCGAAATTGTCAGAACTGGGGGTGAAATACGACGGTAACAACCGCGAACGTTTGATGGACACACTTTGGAAATACTGTCGCAAGCAAATTGCTGGTCCAGCATTCCTGATTAATCACCCAAAGCTCGTAGCGCCACTTGCTAAAGCTCGCCCGGGCACTGAAACAGTTGAAATGTTCCAGCCGATTATTGCGGGAAGTGAAGTAGGGCGAGGATACAGTGAACTCAATGACCCTGATGATCAGCGTGCTCGATTTGAGGTACAGAAGAAACTCCTCGATGCCGGTGACGAAGAAGCCATGATGGCCGACTGGGAATTCGTCGAGATGCTAGAACATGGTATGCCGCCAACCTGTGGGTTCGGTTTCGGTGAACGCCTCTTTGCGTTTTTGGCAGGGAAGCCTCTGCGTGAAGTCCAGCTGTTTCCTCTCATGAAGCCAAAGGTAGAAGTTGAAGAGTCGGAATCCAGCAACCAACCACCGACCGACTGCGTTGCGTGTGAAGGGTAAGGTTTGACAGAAGGATTCAATTTCGCTATATTCAAATTATGCAATTTTTGCGCACAACACAACATCATACTTTGTTTCTTCATCTGAAGGGCTTAGTTTTGTAGTGTTTCGCATACTCTCATTTCAACATTAAGCCCTTCAAGTGAAGGGCTTTTTGTTACCACAAAAAGATGTTCTTGAACGCAGAAAGGAGAGTCACATGTTGGGAATTTTGCCGAGTAGTTCGTCACTTTTGCCAGGAGTAACAAAAGTACTGTCAGAACGTGGTTGGCGAATTGAGCGAGTGAGTGAACGTGCCTGTCAGGGTACGCTCAAGGGAAATTATGGAGAGGTTCATGATGTAGCTTTCTGGCGGCCCGACGGAGCGATGCAACTCGTACAGACTGGTTATGCAAATTTTTGCTTTCTGGGCTTTGATAAACTCTATGAGAGTTCGGGAGGTGTAATGCCTGATAATTGTAGTGTTTACGAACTACCTCACATTTCACTGAAAGGTCAGCCTACCGAAGTAGTATTGTTCTCGAAAAAGTATTCCACATTGTTTCCTGGCGCACGAATTGCCTCGGAATACACTGCGATTACCGAACGATATTGCACGAGTGTAGAGAAGTCTGTCCGGGTGTCATCAGTCAGTGGCTCGGCCGAAGTGTTGGTCGCTCTAGGTGCAGCAGATTTTGGGGTAGCGATTAACGAGACCGGCACCACATTGCAGCACAATGGTATGCATATAGTTGCAACACTGCTGACTACAAGTGTCGTTCTGGTATGTAAAAAAGATCATACCGAGGCAAACGAATTTTGTAGACAAGTCTCAAACGAACTCTGTCCGGCGCTCTAAGCGCCGGACTTTCTATTTCATTTTTGAGCCATGCTACACTTATTCCATATGAACCACGAAACAAATAATCAGATAGTCGAACCAGCCACGAGTGCAGAATCTGTTGCTAAAACTCCTCATCCGGTAAACCAAGTAACTCCACTTTCAAAATACCTCGCGATGGTCATTTTTATCGCGCTTCCATTTGTGGGTGGGTATATTGGGTACCAGTTGGCGCCGGAGCGGGTAATAGAAATTCCTGTGTCGCAAACGCTAGTACCGACGCAAGAAAACATTCAGCCTTCTAACTCTGTTCTAGAACAAGCAATCGATCCTTACAAAGAAGTTGTCATTCCAGAGATTGAAGAAGGGAGCGATTACTATCATTATTCAGAGCAAGCTCGTTCTCAATATATAAAGCTAGCGTCAGGTGAACGAATTGCACATTTCTACGTACGAGATAATAATGTAATCTCCTACAGTAGCTCAACTGTTACTTCGCAACCAGGTGAGACTGAAACTTATACAACAATCTATGTACCGATAACTGGAGCAGATGCGTCTACATTTGAAGTGAGTGTAGTTTCCGCTGCCTATGCACGCGATACTAAGCATGTATATCTAAACGGTGAAATTATTCCTACAGCAGACCCTCTTACGTTTGTTCCGCTCTGCGTTTTCTGGCCAGGTACAAATGGTGAGTGTGCGTACAGTAAAGATGTAAACCATGTGTATTGGGAGAAGAGCGTAGTGCAAAGCGCTGACCCAAAAACAATCGTTTATTTGGAAGGTGGAAAAGACTACCCCTCGTTTGCAGCTGACAGTTCTTCTGTCTATAGAGGAAGTGAATCAGTCAAAGCACTTACTGATGAACAGCTGCTCCGTCTGACTGATACCAGCAAGATAAAAGTTGATCCAACAGGAACTAATTGGGCAGATTACCATGATGGTTTGACGATCGGAGATGCCATCTATATTGAATGGCTAAACATGACGGATGGAAATGTAGCCTACAGTGTTTACTCAAAAAGTATAAAAGGTTCGGATAAGGATACTTTGTATGTTTCTAAAGTTGATAAAGCAGGCGATAGACCAAAAGTTCTGAAATAAAAGAATTCCAACTTACCAAAAAACAGCGTCTACAAGGGACGCTGTTTTTTGTTGCTGGTTAGATTGTATAGATGGTATCAGGTTTACAACTATGCGGATAATTCGCCCTTGAGCGTGAGAAGTATTATCACGTTAGTGTGTAATTTTGATATATACGACTCCGAACTTAGACAGGTTGGTAACTGCGTCGATAAATTGCTCTAGGGCAAGGCGCAATTTACGACATAAATTCGCAATATGCCCTTTGGGCATTTGCTCATTTAGTTATCCACCATAAAAGTGTGCATAATTGTACTGTAGTGGGGCAAAGTGGTGTATAGTGTTGTTGTGGTGGGAGATAGTGGTATACTTTAGACATAAAGTATATCGGGAAGAAAGTTCACTTGGAACTCTACCGCAACCGCTCCACAGTTTGTGGTAGGTTTCCAGGTGAACTTTTCAACTATCTAAATCATGCTCATCGGCGAATACAAGCACACGTTGGATCCCAAGAAACGGCTGTCCGTTCCGTCTAAATGGCGAATGGATCTTGGGACTACGCTTGTCGTCACGAGAGGTTTGGATAATTGTCTCTTTGTATATCCCTTGCGAGAGTGGGAGAAAATTACCGCGAAAATCGGTGACCTCTCACTCGGGCAGGCGGATACAAGAAGCTTCAATCGATTTTTCCTATCCGGAGCAGTAGAGGTGGAGGTAGATTCAGTTGGACGTATTCTCGTGCCAGATTATTTGAAGGTGTATGCCGGACTCGATGCCAAAGTGGTACTCGCCGGACTCCATACTCACATCGAAATTTGGGATGAGACTAAATGGACTGACACTATGGCTCAGATTGAACAGCAGGCGGATTCGCTTGCCGAGAAACTGGGATCGATTGGCGTCCTCTAGATCTTCCAACCCACGTAATAGAACTTACGCAAACGAGTACAATCTCTTGTGCCGTGTGCGTAGGTTCTATCTCTTAATAGCGAATGCTCATTATTTACCATGAAGCACATCACTGTACTCAAAGAAGAGGCTGTAGCAGGGCTTGCCCTCACTCCACACTCCACGGTGGTTGACGCTACGCTTGGTGCTGGCGGACACGCCTCACTCATTCTCGAGACACTTGATGCGACAGGTACCTTTATTGGATTAGACGCTGATGAGACAGCTGTTGACGCACTTGCATCTCTCCACGATGCAATGGCAACTGTACATTTGGTAGTTCAAAATTTTTCTAAACTAGAAGAAGTATTGTCTGAGCTCCAGATAGACTCAGTTGACGCAGTGCTCGCAGACCTTGGCTGGCGAACTGATCAGTTTACTGATGGGAACAAAGGGTTCTCGTTTGGTGCTGACGAACCACTCTATATGACCTATGGTGACCCGAGTCAGTATGCCTTTACCGCTGCCGATATCGTGAACAGTTGGGATGAAGAAAATATCGCAACCATCATTTATAGCTACGGGGAAGAGCGCTATTCGCGTCATATTGCAGCCAAAATTATTGAAGTCCGCAAAAAGACTCGAATTACGACCGCCTTGCAGTTAGCCGAGATTGTCGCTTCGGCAGTACCACCAGGCTATAGAAACGGACGAATCAATCCAGCGACAAAAACGTTCCAAGCCCTCCGCATCGCAGTGAATGATGAATTTGGTGTTCTCGAGACTTTTCTTTCGAGCGCCTGGAGCAGACTTGGGACAAGCGGCCGACTCGCGGTGATTACCTTCCATAGTCTCGAAGACCGGATTGTGAAGCATACCTTCAAAGAATTTGCCGGAAATGATCAGGGAATCCTGCTCACCAAAAAACCAATTGTGCCTAGTCGAGAGGAATTGCAGAGGAATCCTCGGGCGCGGAGCGCAAAATTACGTATTATTCAGAAACTAAATTAGTCGCGTATGACCATCGTCGCTTTTACAAAACTTTTCCAAACCCAAACTAAACCAATCTATTTCACGATACTTGGGGTGGTGTTTTTTGCTCTCGTCATTCTCTATATGTATTTTTTGAGTATGTCTGTAGTGCACGTGGTATTGCGAAAGGAGATTAATCGGTCGGTCACCGAAACTGAGTCACAAATTGCGACCCTCGAAGCGTCATATATTGAATCACAGCATAAAGTAAGTGATAAAATTGCCGCCTTAAATACCTTTACCGAAACGGATGCCAAGATTTTTGTTAGCCGCGGCCCGAATGCTCCGGTCCTTACCGATGCCAGTCGCTAGACATCACAATCACGCGAGGCGTAGTACTACCGTTCGCATACGTGCTATTTCGGCATGTATTTTTATATTAGGATTTGGATTAATTGTTCGGTTATACATCATACAAATTCATGATGCGGCGGCGTATCGTGTCAAGGCGGAACGTCAGTATGTGCATACGGCCAAAGACGTCTACAATCGTGGCAGTCTATACTTTACTACCAAAGATAACGAGCAAGTATCGGCTGCTTCAATGACCTCTGGCTATATTCTGGCGGTAAATCCAATCACCCTCGTAAACGCCGAAGAGGTGTATAGCAAAGTGCAGCCGTTTGTTACCATTTCTAAAGATGATTTTTTAGCACGTGCTAAATTAC
>JANPGF010000052.1:0-6744 GCA_031423775.1 Candidatus Kaiserbacteria bacterium
TCCCATGATTGTATCACGAGGCTTCTATACAATTGCCACATTATTTGCTAGTATCTGTTGCTAACGGGGTCCAGCACAATTGCTAGAAACCGATACGCAGACAATTGAATATCCATCCGGAGAGATGCCAGAGCGGTAGAATGGAACAGTCTTGAAAACTGTCAGGGGGGAAACCTCCTCGGGAGTTCGAATCTCCCTCTCTCCGCGCTTTGAAAATACCACCCCACAAGGGTGGTTATTTTCTTGCGCGGAGAGAGAGCAAAGCGCCTGCGCGCTTTGCGGGGAGATTCGAAAGGCGTAAACGATGTGGCTCCGCCACGAGTGCGCCGGGGTCGCGAACACTTAGTAGAATCAAAGCGTAGCGCATGATTATACTTAGTGATTCGTGACCGAATCGTACTAATGTATTTGTGCAACAAATTCAATTCCCCCTCACAAAAAAGCACCCCAAACTGGAGTGCTTTTCCCTACCTCAACTCCCTACCACCATAGTCCACCGAGTCCGGCTGCTTTCATTTCTGTTCGTGTCTTGATACCGAAGTAGCCTTGGGCTGGCGTTATTCCATGAGCTGCCTGATAACCAGACAACGCCACTTTGGTCTGTCCGGCAAAGTATCCGGTTGGACCAGCTGCGATCGGATACCCCTTCGCAATCAAGAGAAGTTGCAATGCTTTTACATCATCTCCCTTCATACCACCGGTCAGGTCACGAACGGTGAGACCAGTGAGTGAAACTGTGGTCGATCCGTTACCACCCATTCCTCCAGTCATCTGACGCAAGGCTGATTGAAGAGCAGCTACTTGCACCATGAGAGCCGCAACCTTTTGCTCAGTAGTACCAGTAGTTGGCGTGACGGTCGTAACTACAACCGGCGTTGCAACCGCAGATGAAATACTCGTTGCGCTACTACCTCCCCCCGAGGAACAACTAGTTGTCGTAAAGGTCAGATCTGAACCATAGAAGCGATGTGCACTCCCGTCCTCAACAAAGGCTCGGTAGTGGTACGTTGTACCGCAAGTAAGGGCGGTGGCTGATAGTGAATACGTACCGACTGCCACGGTCGCAGTCGTGAGACTACTGCCGTAACTAGTCGTGAGGCCATATTCAATATTCAGACTTGTCATCGTTGTACTACCGAGTCGTACCGCGTTTCCACTGAGACTAGCAGTTGTGCGAGTAATCGCCGAAGCAGCTACGGTCGCGATTGCTGGTGACTGTACCAGAGTAGCGATAGTTTGAACGTCGCCGAGAGTAGTCGGAGTACTAGCAGCTAACAGGGTGTTCATCGCAGTAAGCGTACTAGACGAAACTCCCGTCACGCCGGCAGTTGTGTAGTCACCGAGGGTCGGAGCGGTAGTAGTCCCCTGACTAGTTGCGTACGCAATAATCATGAGGAGTGACGATGAAGCAGCCGTTGGAGCACTCGTCGTGAATGACACCGAAGCAACTGCGTTAGACGGTGACGGATCAACCACTCCCGCAGGTGGGGTGACAGTGATCGTATGATTAAGGTTCGTAGTGTTTAAAATATTTGCGCCGATCGTTCCAGTTGCATTGATTGTTACCGTACTACTCGCTGGCATTGTGAGATGGATGGCACTAATACTAGAACCAGTTCCCGAAGTAGTTGAACCATGGGTCGAAGTAAGACTCCAGACAATGTTATCAATACCGAGCAGACCAAGTGGCATCGTGTTGGCGATTGTCGTGTCAGACGAGGCATTTGGTCCACGATTCGTCACCGTATAGGTGTAATGAACAGTATCCCCGCGATGGTAGGTGCCCGCCAGTGGCACTGTTACCGCAGTTTGTAGATCTACTGGCAAACTGACGGTCAGGTCATCAATCGCGTGAATGTTGGTTGATCCTCCGGTACCAGCACTAAACCCGAGCTTGAAGTTCGTTGGCGGCGCTTGGTTATATGAGTAGTTATTGATGACCACATACCAGGTTGCTCCTTCGTCCCAACTCATTTCGACGCGAACTACCGCCGCACTCCCACCATTTGGAGTAACTGTCACGCGGGCAATACGCCACCCTCCATCGATCGTCTTGCCAAACGAACTAGACACGTTTGTATGGGTCAAATAATTGTAACCAGTAGTTGCATTACCACTACCACGGAGCACGACGGTGTTCGGGATCGAACTCGAAGCCCCCGCATCCATCCCTCCTGAATTCGTAACAAAATTACCGAACTCATCAAAACCAACACCTAAATACGCATGAGGAATACCGTCATGAGGCTGATTACTCTGGGCATACCCGAGAGCTCCCCCAAATGCACCGGTAGTAATAGTACTAGAGCTCACCAGGTCACCATCAACCAGGAAGAACGTGAGACCATCAGCTCCTGAACCGCCGCCGGCATAGTAGCGGAATTGTGCCACAATACCTAGGTTCGATGAAAATGAATCATTCAAAAATCCGAGACCACCCTGCCCTACACCTGCGCTCGTAAGCTGGAGAGTAGAACTCGTCCCAACCAAAGTGTTCCAGGTCGAACTCGCTCGCAATTCCCATAGTGCAGGCTGACTACCAGAAAAATTTTGACTAATCGGGAACGTCGCTGCCTGCGCAGTAGATACGTTCATTATCATCACAAATAAAAATCCAACTGCCCCAAATAACCCCCACGTATTAAATTTCATAGTAAAATAATATCATGCCCTCACTTGCTTATTTACACCTCTGTATACACAGAAATAAAATCTGTAAAAATGGTAACATCTTTTTATGACAAAACGTTCTGACTTCCCTGACATTCTCCCTACCGTTCATACCAAATACTGTTTTGTATGTGGAGTGCCTTCTGTCGAAAAAAACACCGTTGAAAGTACAGACGGTCCTCATACCCGTTTTACCTGCACCACCTGTCATGAGACCTCGGACCGTGTTCGTATCTGGGATCCAGGAATGATTCAATATTTCGATGAGGCAGAGAATCTCGTCCACGAAGGAGCGGGGACGATAGTACAAAACGAACGAGGCGAAGTATTGTTGTTTATGCGGACAAAGTATCCGTTTTTATGGACAATTCCCGGCGGACACATGTCACCCGGTGAAGACCCAAAAGTGGCGGCCCTCCGTGAGCTAGCTGAGGAAACTGGCATCACTGTTACAGATGCTGTTCCACTCTTTACTGGTACAGTTACTGGTGATGAATGTATGGGTGGTGCAGACATCCACATTTGGCACCTCTACCTGGTTACGACGAACGCTGCCACAATAACACTCGACGGTGAAGGTAGTTCGTATGGCTGGTTCCCCGCGTCTGCTATCCCGAAGGAATGCACATTTCCGGTTTTGTATTTGTTCAATCAACCAAGTGTCCAGAAAGCTTTGACTATCTAATATATGTCGCACGAATTATTCAAACGCTACGAGGCTAAAAAACGTGAAGAGTTCGAGACTGAAACCGGTCGCACAGTTCCTCCGACCGAAGAACTTCTCACTGACCGTAGTGCGTTTGAACACCAGGAAGCAGCTGTGACAATTGAACTGTCACCAGGCATTTTGCTCGAAAAGGGTCACCTCATGCTCGGCAAAGACGGCTCATTTGCTAATTACTATGACATCACCTGTGATACAGGAAATGGCGCTACCGACGTTCAGTTATTTAGTCGGAACACCCCCCTCCACATGAAGCGGATGGTGCAAAATGATCCAGATGTCATCGCTGCTACCAATGGTGGTTTCTTTTTCCTCTCGGACGAATCACCGGAGGGTATGATTGAAAATTCTAACTATCAGCTCGATATCAGAAATGGAGTAATCCATGGGCTCCCAGTAGCTGACCGCCCATTTTTATACCTCGAAAACGGCGAGCTCCAGGCAACCGAAATGGTTGCACGGGGTATCCTCACCATAGATGAAGTTCCGTACAGTTGGCGAGGTAGCCGATCAGCTGAAACGGCAAGTGACGGTATTTTATATACCGCTGCTTCGGGCGCTATTGTGCATGAACCAGCACCACACACCGGATCACGTAGAGTAACTAAAGCAGTAACAACACCTACCAGTTCTGAGGTGCTCGACGTCATTATCGCAAAAAAATCCGCCGGGCAATTGTTTGTACAAGAAATTGTACTGGGTGGGGGCAGTTCGGTGTACGCTGGCATAGGTGTACTCCAGCTCCCTGCAACAACAGAAATTGTACCTGGCACTACCATCACAATTCCTCAAATTGATACCCTCGACCTCAGCTCAGTTACAACTGGTTTTTCGATTGGACCAAGCGTTGCCCATTTTACGACACAGTCTGATCATGAAATTAATCACGATGCATCGCTCGGTAGCAATCCTCCGCTTGGTACTAACCGCATCGCTCGTACAATTATTTACAAAGATGTAAACGGGCAGATTCACAGCCGACTTTTTGATGGCGTACCTACATCAGATATATGTAGAGGTATTACCCCGAATGAAGTTGCGACACTCTTCGAAACTATTCCGACTGAATGGGCCTATCACCTCGATGGTGGCCAATCTGCTAAAGTAGTGACCCGAGAAGCTCTAAACGAAGCAGATACCACTCTCCATTCCTACGGTAATAAACATTACGTTCGGTGGCCAAATATCGAACAACACCCCTACCTCTGGGACCCTGACGGTGGCCGTAAAGTGCCTAATGGTATCTTGTTTAAACGAAAAAATAAATCGAAATGATACCGTTTGACAGTGGCAACAAAATAGCAGCAGTCCTGAACATGTATAATACGTACACTACACATGAAAAAAGCCTTTCTTTTTAGTATCGCCTTTTTTATTATCGTCGTCGTATTTTTTGCCTGGTATTTAAAAGCTTCTATTTACTGGAGCCTGGGGAAGACGGGCATCCATCAACCAGCGGATTATGCTGAACTAACGGTGGGTAAACCGACCGGAAAAACTATCACGTATGCCGCTATTGGAGACAGTCTCACTGCAGGGGTAGGTGTTACCACCTACCGTGAATCATATCCGTATTTGATTGCTGAACATCTGGCTGGCACCTCAACCAAAGTGCAACTGAAACCCTTTGCTGTTCCGGGTATCCGCAGCAAATACATACTCGATTACTTTATCGAACAGGTAGTCGCAAGCAAGCCGGACGTTGTTACCCTCCTCATTGGAGTCAATGACATTCATGGCAAAATCTCGATTGCTGAATTCTCTGCAAATTATGCAGAGATCCTGACTCGTCTCACACAAGA
This sequence comes from Candidatus Kaiserbacteria bacterium, assembly GCA_031423775.1. Classification (GTDB taxonomy): domain Bacteria; phylum Patescibacteriota; class Minisyncoccia; order Phycocordibacterales; family UBA918; genus OLB19. The sequence goes on from JANPGF010000052.1 coordinate 5,197, forward strand.
TACTAAAGCACAGGTATATGTCATCAATTTACCCTACATTGGCACCCCTGATTTAATCAGCCTCCCGTACCGCTCCTATTTTGACTGGCGAACTCGCAGTTATAATGAGGCAATTAAAAAACTTGCAGCAGGATTTAATGTAACGTATATTGACCTCTATTCCGCCCACGAACCGGTAGCACTCGACAATAACTACTACGCAGCCGACTTTTTCCATCCGAATACTGTAGGGTATAAACGCTGGGCAGATACCATATATGCAAATTTCAATCATTGATCCCCTCCACCAAACGATTCTCTTTGGTGCCGTCCTTGGCACCATTTTTTTGCTGACTTTTTGGAAAAAGAAAGACTACACGGCTCTTTCCCTCACTCAGGAATTAAAAGGGTTTGCGATTTTAGCGATTATCTTTGCCCATATTGGATATGGACTCGCGAGTGGTACAAACTTTCTTTTTCCACTCTCGATTCTAGCGGGTGTGGGAGTGAATCTTTTTCTATTCTTATCTGGGTATGGACTCACCTACTCAGCTCTGAGCAAGGGAGAGAGTCGTACGTCGTTTTATGCCCGTCGTCTCCCCCGACTATATATTCCATTTTGGGTTGTAATCGGTATCCTATTCTTACTTGACCATTTTCTAACCTTTGGGAATTATTCATTTTCATATATCGTACAGTCATTCGCCGGCATTTTCACTAATGCCAATATGTACACAGATATCAACTCACCACTCTGGTACTTTACAATGATTTTGTTTTACTACTTGCTCTTCCCTCTCGTTTTTTTCAAGCGCTATGCTTGGGTTACGGCCGGGATCCTCTATGCCGCTATCTGGAGTATCGTACACTTTAATCCAGCTCCACTCGCTGGAGTCCTCGGGCTCTACGAAGTACACATGCTGGCATTCCCCCTCGGCGTGCTCGGAGCCTGGTTTGTTAAGAGTGGTAAATTGTCCCTCCTCGACCCACTTAAAAATATCTACACCCGTACTGCGTTTGTACTCTATCCAATTATCTTTACCGCGCTCGCTGCGGCAATTTGGTACCTCGCCATTCATGCCAATATTGGTAAACCAGCCGCTATTGAAGAACGCACGAGCATAGTGACCATGTTTGCGATCATCAGTTTGTTTGCCCTCAAAAAACGTGAGTCAAAACTCTTTGCTCTCTTTGGTTTTTATTCGTACGAAATTTATTTATTCCACTGGCCACTCCTCTGGCGCTATGATGTGCTCTATATTCATCTGCCGGCCTGGATTGCCACTGTTGCCTACCTCGCACTTTTCGTAGCACTCGCTCATCTATTGAAAAAAGCTGTGGCAGCCATATAGCTATTCGGATAGTGCCACCTCGACAACGAGGAGCTGTCCACCCGTTACAGTCTCGAGGGACACAGTGGGCATTTCAGTAATTTCAATCGCATCACGGCGTTCGAGAGTCACCCCAGCGACCGTAAACGAACCTTCAATCACGAGTATAAACAGCCCTTGCCCAGTAGTGAGGTTGTAGACACTCGTACTGTCTGCCGCATACGTTCCGACGAGCACT
>JANPGF010000053.1:0-8758 GCA_031423775.1 Candidatus Kaiserbacteria bacterium
CCCGGTGCCACAGTACCAACAGAGGCGCTCCTGAAAGTAATCCTGCCATTACAATGAGTGATGCGTGGGTCGCAAGTAAAATACTCCCCACACATATGGTATACAGCGTCAAAAGAAAAAAGTAAAAGGACAACGTCTTCATGCCATACATTGTAACAAACCCCACAGCATAGCTGTGGGGTTTGTTACACAATTAAGTGAATAGCTTCCGTCACTCAATCGTATCGTCTCTGATGAGGTTTCAAAACGTGCTCAGATGCTAGGCGCGACCGAGTGAGCGTATGAGCCGTACGACTGTACGGTGAAAAGCGAGTGACCGAGCAACAACGCAGATGAGTGCGTTTTGGAAGCTCCGCTAACTAATATGATTTCAGTCTGCGGGCTTTGTCGTGTTGTCGGATTTTTTCTAAAGCCTTCGCCTCAATCTGTCGAATACGTTCACGCGTCACCCCAAACTCCTTTCCTACTTCTTCGAGTGTATGGTACGTGCCGTCGAGGAGTCCGTGACGCATCTCGAGAATCTTGCGTTCCTTTTCAGATAGCGTATCAAGAATTTCGGTAATCTGATCAGTCAAAATACTGTGTGATACTTCTTGATCCGGTGAGGTAATTTTATCATCAGCGATAAAGTCAGAGAGACGTGAGTTGTCGTCCTCATCACCAATAGGAAGTTCGAGTGAAATAGTATCCTGACTGATTTTTTCAATCTGGTAAATCTTTTCAACTTCGACACCCATTTCAGTAGCAATTTCTTCTGGCATTGGATCACGTCCGAGGTCTTGAGAAAGTCGACGTGATACTTGCTTGTATTTCGCCATGGTTTCAACCATGTGCACCGGAATACGAATAGTTCGAGATTGGTCAGCGAGCGCACGCGTAATCGCCTGACGAATCCACCAGGTAGCGTAGGTAGAGAATTTAAATCCTTTGGTAAAGTCGAATTTATCAACCGCTTTAAAGAGACCCAGGTTCCCTTCCTGAATGAGATCAAGGAGTGTGAGATCAGGTGAACGACCAACGTATTTCTTTGCAATTGAAACTACGAGACGGAGGTTCGCCCGAGCGAGCAGGTTGCGAGCTTCATCGTCGCCATCCACAATACGCTTTGCGAGCACTCGCTCCTCCATAGCATTCAAGAGTGGGTACTGGCCAATTTCACGGAGGTACATCTGGATCGAATCGTAACTACTGTCGTTACGCTTAAAAGCGTTTTTTTGAGCCAGTAATTCTTCGGCTGGATCGTCGCCGAGCATTCCACCTGATTTGAGCACATCAATACCCGCGACATTAAATCGCTCGTAAAGGTCATCGAGAAACATCACATCCTTTTCAATTTCTGGAAATGATCGGAGGAGCTCATCATACGTAACGTATCCACGAGTTCGCCCCATAGTCATTAAATCAGCCGCCTTGAGTTCAAGGAGTTTTTCACTACGGGTTAGTTTTGCTGGCGGTACGACTTTTACTGGTGCCACCTTTTTTGCAACCGGTGCTTTTGCGACAGGTTTCTTTACTTCTGTTTTCTTTGCGATCGGCTTTTTTGCAACCGGTTTTGCGGCTTTTTTAGGCACGACTTTTTTCGCCATTGGTTTTTTCATTGGCGCTGTTTTCTTTTTTATCTGAGTAGTAGCCTTCTTTTTTGGTGCAGCAGCCTTTTTGATGGCCTTTTTAGCAACCGGTTTTGTTTTCGCTTTGGTGGCGGTTTTGGCCGCTTTTTTCTTCAAATTTTTATTTGTAGCTTTTTGAGCTCGTGCCATATCGGTATTGACTACTATACAGAAATTTGACAATTTGTCCAGTCTACCCATCGAAATCTCATAAATCCTAGAGCTTGCTAAAAGCCTTTCAGACGAGGCGCGACCGAGTGAATGCGTGAGCCGTATTTTTATACGGTGAACAAATGAACGACCGAGCAACGAAGTATCAAAGGCTTTTAGCAAGCTCTATTTTTTGAAACCGAATAGTTCTGGGGTATACGCCGCCACCTGAAGCTGCTTCTGTAATTCAAGTACCCGCTGCATTACCGTTACGGTGTCTGACGAACCTTCTTGCTCGAGCTGCTTCAGATTATTTCGTTCGATCAGGAGCTTCTCTTTGAGGGCCACCTCACGCAAATGATTCAAACGATGTGTAAACTCTTCACCTTGAACCCGTGGTGTAGTTTGCTCCATAAAGGCCTCAATTGGAAAAGCGAGCTTTGCCAGAATTGGACCAGCGCTGGCCCGCTCAGCCTCAACGATTTCCGTTCCAATAATTGCAGCCATTTCTCGTTCGATCACTGCTGCAATTTCTGGAGATACTACCGTTACCGCTGCGAGCAGATAATGGAGCGTGGTTTCTTTCCGTGGGGCCGCATGTGTTACCGGAGTGACGACAACCGGCTCTGGTTTTGGTGCGGCCGCCAAACCTGCGCCCACTTTATGCACCTTAGCTGCCTCTTCAGTAATTCTTGTTACTTCAAAGTGAACCGCGTCCTTGGTGGTACCTAAACTGTCGGCAATAATTTTTTCAAAATGTTCTTGATCAATATGATTCGGAATCAGTGTCACAAACGGCACAATCTCTTCTCGGGCACGTAGTTTAAACGTACGATCATCATCTACTGATTTCCGCAAATGAGCGAGCAAAAATTCAATCACATGTGTCGACTTGCCAATCGCCGTTTTGAACGATTTTGGATCAGCTAAAATCATATCAGCTGGATCAGCCCCGTCAGGCATTGCTGCCACTTTCACATCAATCCCCCGCCTCAGCAACATATCTGCGGCTCGCTTCATTGCTGCAATTCCAGCTTTGTCCGAATCGAGGGCGAGCACGACCTTATTCGAGAGTCGTTCAAGAAGCTGGGCCTGATGCAGAGTAAACGCAGTGCCGGAGACCGCAACTGTATTTGTATACCCTGCCTGATGACTCATCACTACATCAAACTGTCCTTCAACCAGGAGCCAAAAACCTAGGTTTCGTATACCGTGTTTCGCTCGATCATACCCATAGAGTAATTCTGATTTGTGATATAACTCAGTCTCTGGTGAGTTAACGTACTTTGGTGCTTCGGTATCCTTGGCCAAAATACGTCCTGAGAAAGCAACGGTCTTGCCATTTTGTTCAGCCATTGGGAACATTACCCGATCACGAAATACATCAAATTCTTCTTTTCCACTCTCGCTGCTCTTTATCAATCCGGCTCGCAACATTACACTTGATTTAAAACCAAGTATCCCCAAATGTGTCTTCAGCTCGCGCCAGCCGGCTGCTGGTGGACCAGGTGCGTAGCCAATCCGCCATTTTTTAATTGTCTCGGCCGTTACCCCGCGTCGTTCGAGATAGGCCCGTGCATCAGCTGAGTTAGTCAGTCCAATTTCGTAGAAGGAAGTAGCGGCTTCAATCACCGCCAATAACTCCTCCCGCTCAGTTTTCTTTTGGGGATTTTCTGGCACCAACTCAACATTTGCCTTCCCTGCTAAAATTTTTAGTGCCTCTTTAAAATCGACTCCATCAATCATTTCGGTAAAGGTAAAAATATCACCACCCACACTACAACCAAAACAGTGAAAAGTACCACGCTCGGGTGAGACATGGAATGACGGTGATTTCTCCTGGTGGAACGGGCAGCGTCCCTTAAAATGTCGCCCAGCGCGCGCGAGTTCTACATACGGAGAAACCACATCAATGATATTGAGTCGGTCTTTTATTTGCTGTACTGCGTCGCCCGAAGCCATAAGTGGCACTAGTATAGCGCACTCTGACGCGCATCGCAGCGATTCATTGACTTTTTAGTAAGTAATGGTACTATTCTTCCAGAGATGCAATCCGGAGAACAGACTAATGAACTTTATAGGAGCTGCGTTACGGGCATTTGGATGGCACAAAAAAGCTCCCAATCCCCGTCCCCGCTACGACTACAACATGGACGCAGTCGACATTGAAAAGGCAATCTACTACACGCAGAATACGATGTTTAGAATGGAGGTGTTTCGGGACAGAGCACGGAGCCTCAAACTGTATCTCGCCATGGGCACTGTCGAGGAGTTCGTGCTCAGGCTTTACGGGGAAGTCCCCGGGTATCTCTGGTATACGAGTCCGAGGACTGGCTTCCATCACAACGATCTGCCGGCCGAGATTTGGGGATACCAAGAACCAAGCTTTGGCGATATCGAGGTCCATGGCAAACAACTCCGAGTTCGCAACGCAAGAAAGGTTCTGCCGGGATTCATCCTGCACGACCAAAAAGTCGTTCTCGAATGGGTCGGCTACCATCAAATGTTCAGGCTGTTTGACGAAAAATGTGCACCGTTCGTCTTTGAGTACTTTATGCGGTACAACCAGCCGCACAAGGATTTTGAGGAACATTTACAGAGTTATCGAGATGACCTCGCGACTCTACTCAACAAGCAACAAGCGCTGCAACAGCAGTAACCAAGGAGACACACCATGGACTTTCACACGTTTATCAGCACGTTCATTGCCGGGTGGCTACTACTCGGCTGTTACGGCGCCACGCTGGCGATTGCGACCTTCTTCGAGCAATTCGGGATTAACCCTCCAGAGGGGGCCATAAAATTTATGCTTAACACGATGGTGATTGTGTTGGCCTTGATTGGTGGTCCTATCTATCTAGGACTCGTACAGCACGAACGCCTTCCCCGACCCAAACCACTCCCCCACTGACGACACTCACCCCGACCAATCCGGTCGGGGTGATTTTTCTATTAAGTTGCATTTTACTAAAAGTATAGTACTTTAATTTCAGACACAAAGGAGAGGTATCGCATGTATCTAATTTCTGAATGCTGGGGAACTAACCACCCAATTACTTTCGCTAAAGATATTGACGAATGTCGAGCTTTTGCTGAAAAATGGGCACCGCTGCAGGGGACAAAAGACGAAGATAGTGATCTGCTCGGTCTTGTCGCATACGAACTCCCCGATGTAGATGAATGGTCAATCGAACACGGAGGAGGCTGGGGCAAAATCGAACCAAAAGAAATTCGTTTGTCTCAGTGGGGAGGCACCAGTTATATCGTTATTGTTTAGCTACTCCTCAAAGGAAATCCATCTGAAAAGTATGGTCGTCACAAATAATTGAATTGACCACACTACCCACAAGACAGAGCCTCAAGATAGTAATACTCGCCCTTCTAACTCACTATCCCCACCCCGACCAATCCGGTCGGGGTGATTTTTATATTTGACATTTTATATAAAACGTGCTATTATATTGAAAGTCAATGCAATCACCAACCGAGGTATCCCTGTGCGCATTATCCTGATCGCCGTCCCGATGGGACTTATGTCGCTGACAATGTCTGTCTATCTGATATTCGTTGCAATCGAATTCAAATCGCAGATATCGCAGCCGACCACGTCGATTCCTGCCGAATAACCCCCCACCAACACTAGCAACCCCGCTATGTCAGGTGGGGTTTTGCTTTATAATACCCCATTCGATTAGGGTATTTGAAATGAATGATTCGTAGTCGCACACATTGACTTTTAAATTAAATATGTTATTATAATCAGTAGTTAAGTAAATCTGCATACGGAGGACGGCAATGGGTAATTTCACTTCACTATGGTTAATTTGTGGGCTCATCAATCTCGGAGCCTTTACCATACATACCAAAAACTACAATCCCGAACTCTATGCCGATGATGGAAAATTCGCCACGGCTGGACTTTTTATCGTTTTCTCCGGCCCGATTGGTCTTGGGTCAAAGATCGAATATATAATTGAACAAAAACAACCCTGACAAATGTTGGCACTACCCCGCCACCGTTTGTCGGGGTTTTTGCTTTTTATACTTCAATCAATTGAACCCCTACAGAGTTTATACAACCTGGATTGCCTAGCTACACTCGCAATGGTTGAGCTATTGACTTTCTTAAAAAAGAGTTATATACTATAAAATAGGCAAACGGTATGGAGTTCCACGATGAGTAGAAAAGAGTTCGATGAGAAACTGCGCAAACGCGCACTCTCAAACATCAAAGAAGTGCTCAGAGCACTCAAAGGAAACGATACCAACGTGCACATCATGGCACTGAGCATATTCGAGGGGTGTGTAATACACATCACTGGAATCTGGGATATGTCTTGGGGTATGGGACCGCCAGACAACGTATCCAACCAGCAATACGCCCTCCGACTCTTGGAGCAAGCGCAGCTACATGTGCAATATATATGTCGGTGCGATGAAAACCTGGCAGCTGAAATTGTCCAGGATGTGATTTCAAGAATCTGACCCACCAAACAACGGCGAAACCCGTCACAGTTAGGTGGGTTTTTGCATTTTAATAGTTCAATCAATTGAACTATTAGCGAGACGAATCTGGATTGCCGCGTCGTTCCGTATTCACTTCACTCCTCGCAAAGACGGATGTGAGTAGCCGCACAAAACAAAAACCGCCCAAAGGCGGTTTTTGTTTTGGCTCAACTTCAGAGGGTTTCAAAACGCGCGTAGCTACTAGGCACGCATTGAAGTGGGAGTGAGCCGTACAAGCATCTCTATACATGTAACGTTTCCTGAGTAAGGGCATCATACTATTGACTCATACACTCAATCGTGCTATAGTAATATTAAAGAAATCAAAGAGGTGTAGAGATGCGCTATAGTTATGTTCCCGCACTTTTACTTATCGTGATGGCAGCTACGTCAGCAAGCGCTGGCGAAACCTTTACGATCAACCAAGGAGACAAGATCGATAAAATCGACATCGGCCGGTGGACAATCAGTCTAGCTAATGGATTGGTCGGCAAAGTCGAAGGCAAGGTCAGCACTGATGGCATCCATCTATATGGAATCATCACGACAGAAAACGGAATATGCGGATTCCGGGAAACGGAACACATGGGATCTTGTGAAGGAATTTCCATAAGCGAGACCAAGGTGTAACCACCGAGACGACTAGGCAAAATCCGCCAGTCGATCGGTGGTTTTTGTTTTTATACCCCCAATTGATTGGGGGTATATTTCAATACAATAGTGTAGTATAACTGCCATCTATTGACTTTATTAGTTAAGTATGCTATTATATGAAGAATAGATAGGAGATATGAAAGATGACAACGTTCTTCGCTTTGTGGTTTATATGCGGCTTTGTATCGGTGGGAATGGATTTTGCACAAGAGGAGGGCGCACCCGAAAAAAAGCTACACACCAGCGACTTGTTGCAAACACTGCTGATCGGTCCGATTGGTCTTGGTCTGAGCCTAAAGAAGTAACTCCGGAAACCCCAGCGGTTGCCGGGGTTTTTATATTAACTTTTCTGTAGTAATATACACCTGTACCTAACAGAGGAGGATACAATGTTCTGGACGATTTTCTGGCCATGCTTTGTTGCACTCTGGTTGCAACTAGGACTGGCAGCTGCCTGGTTTACCTGGCTTCATATCCGCGATATCAGTCGAGAAAATTCTAAGGATGCCGAACGTCGATTCCCTCGCCCCACCAGGGCAGTGATCCATGCGTTCCTCTGGGGACCGTTTGGACTTGGCACCATCCTCCGAAACATGACCGTCGCCTAACTGAACGCCACAATCAACGTCGTTAATCTCCCACCAGCAACGGTGGGATTTTCTTACACAACATACCTAAAACAAAAACCGCCCAAAGGCGGTTTTTGTTTTGGCTCAACTTCAGAGGGTTTCAAAACGTTAAGCAAAATACCGAGCGGAAGCGAGTATGATTTTGCTTAGTTGCAACTTTTGCCCTTCCTAGGCAAAAGTTCTGGAACATTTACTCCTGAGCATATTAAACTCAATTGAAGTAATCGTGCGTTTTGGAAGCCGTTAGTCTCGGTCTATGCGAGTGGCACCACCTTGTAGATCCTGCATCATCTGATACTTCTTACTGCCCTTAAAGCCTGATCCTGCTGGAATGAGTTTTCCGATGATCACGTTTTCCATGAGTCCGGCAAGGTTGTCCTCACTTCCCTTTACCGCTGCGTTAATCAAAACACGAGTCGTGTTTTGGAATGATGCGGCTGAAAGGAAGCTCTTTCGTGAGAGTGACGTTTCAGTAATACCGAGGATGAGACGGTCGGCTTTCGCCACCTCTTTACCTTCAGCCTTCAACTTGTTGTTGGCTTCGATAAAGATCCATTCCTCTACCACGTCACCATTCGTAAAGTGACTGTCGCCAGTACTATTTACCTTCACACGAGACATCATTTGCTTCACGATGAGTTCAATGTGCTTGCGCGCAATCGTCACACCCTGGAGTTCGTAGATCTTGTTCACTTCAGAAATGATGTATTCCTGAGCAACTTCCTGACCGCCGAATTTGAAGAGTTCTGGCAAGAGTGCTGATCCATCAGTAATCAGTTGACCTGACATGATGGTATCGCCCTTATTCACTATTACCTGGCGACGGTAGTGAACTGGGTACTCGATGTTATCTTTCTTCTTTGGCGCACCCTTGGCACCCATGTCTGGGGCAACCACGATCACCTTCTCACGTCCTTCAGTACGAATGTCCACTACGAGACCTTCACACTTACTGACGATTGCCGGTACCTTTGGCTGACGCTTTTCGAATACTTCTTCTACACGCGGGAGACCTGAGGTTACGTCTCCACCAGCTGATGCTGTTCCTCCGGCGTGCTTGGTGTTCATCGTAAGCTGAGTTCCCGGTTCACCAATCGCTTGGGCTGCAACCGTCCCTACCGCTTCACCGATATCGATGAGCTGGTTGGTTGTGAGGTCAATACCGTAACACTTCTGACACACACCACGGAGGGTTTTACAGGTCATTGGTGA
>JANPGF010000054.1:0-10872 GCA_031423775.1 Candidatus Kaiserbacteria bacterium
ATACGTACCCCGTCAAGGCCAAACTTCTCAACCGTTTCTTCCCAGTTTACTTTCAGTGCGGGCGGCACAATACTATAATCGGGCACATTCCCTGGCACCGCTTCACCCAGAATGAATGGGAAGCAGCCTTGATCTGCGAACTCACGTCGAACCCGATCATGGAAGCCTTGGAGTTTTGTTCGATACGTAGTCTCTGAAGTCATGAATTGATGCAATGGTGAATCCAGCGAATAGATCGCATTCATGTCCGCCCCACCTTGATGCCACAGAAATGCGACGACTCTGTTCTGAGGATTCAGCGCCAATACGGCTCGAACACGGCGAACCATATCGTCGTACAACACGGTTGAATCTGGTGTTCCAGAATAGACGTCCGTACTGGTAGCTGTGGTGCTGCCAAACACATTGATTACATCATCCCACTCCAAAATCGACGTTCCGCCTTTTGCGGCAGGGATAATAAGCACTTGTCGATTTTTCGTTTGCGAATAAGCGTCCCGAAGAGCAAACGGGTAGGCGAAACCGCGCAATCCATTGGTAGTGGTGCCATACGTATCTCCCTTGCCCCAGAATTCAAGTGGTTCGTGGGTCACCGGAATCACTTTCATATTATGAGTCTTGAATCTACCTAGTTGAAACACTTTGGCTTTATTGGCGTCAGTGGTGAGATAGGGATATTCAGTATAGGTACCTTCTCCAAAACCCACCGCATTCGATTGTCCAGCCACAATAATAATATCGTAGGCGGTGGTAGAGGCCGTAGTGGTAGCAGTCGCCGCAACCGTAACAGCGGGAACTGCCATCTGAACTGCCGTCAATTGCGTTTGTAGTTTTTGCAAAACAGACACGAGTAATTGCAGCTGTGTAAGCGACGCCGCACTATTTCGCGGTACCGGAGATTGCGCCAGAGATACCGGTGCGCCTACACACAACAGACTCGCTACAATCAGCACTACGAGAAACCGATACTTACCCGTTGCTGCTGAATTCATATTCTTATTTTAGCATATAAAACTCGCCGACTCATAATGAATCGGCGATTTTATCTGACTTATTTTGCGACGAGCAGTTTGCTCGGGTCGGCGGCGGCTTCGTCAAGGTCACGCTGCTTTTTATATTCGTCTTTGATTTCAACTCCTTCAAACTTCAGAAGTGCCTCGTACTCTTCACGCTCAAGCGTCTCAACTTCGGCGAGACGGATTGAGATATGATCAAGGGCAGTCCGATACTTGTTTAAAATATCACGCGCTTTCTGCATACCGTCGTGAATAATCTTGTTCACTTCATCATCAATCAATTTGGCCACTTGTGGTGAAAAACCACGATCTTCACTCATACCCCCACCAATCAGGCGTCCCCCACTGCCTTCGTAGGCAATTGGACCGAGGACATCACTCATGCCGTATTTCGTCACCATATCACGTGCCATGTTGGCTACCACCTGCAAATCGTTACTTGGACCAGTCGAGAGGTCATCAAATACCATTTGCTCGGTTACATATCCACCGAGTGTCATCGCGATATCATCAAGGAATTCTTTCTTGGTATGCATCTTGCGGTCTTCATCAGGTAATTTGAGCGTATACCCAGCAGCCCGGCCACGAGAAATAACCGAAATCTTCTGGACTGGGTCAGCGTATGGGAGGACTGAAGCAACCAGCGCATGACCAACTTCGTGGTATGCAGTAACCAGCTTCTCACGCTTGCTGAGCACATGACTCTTGCGTTCCGGACCAAGCATCACCTTTTCAATCGAACGAATCAAATCAAATTGACCAACCTTTTTACGGAGCTCACGGGCTGCAAGGATGGCGCCTTCATTCATGAGTGAGTAGAGGTCAGCGCCAGAAAATCCTGGTGTACGCTGTGCAATAATTTCGAGGTTAACGTCTTCCTGCAGCGGCTTCTTGCGCGCATGCACCTTGAGGATCTCTACACGGTCATGACGGTCTGGCAAATCAATGGTCACTCGACGATCGAAACGACCAGGACGGAGGAGAGCTGGGTCGAGCACATCAGGACGGTTAGTTGCAGCCATCACAATCACCTTGGCATTTGGTTCAAACCCATCCATCTCAACGAGAATTTGGTTCAATGTCTGCTCACGTTCGTCATTTCCCCCACCCACACCCGTACCACGCACGCGTCCAACGGCGTCAATTTCGTCTACAAAAATAATCGACGGTGCTGATTTCTTGGCCATCTGGAACAGGTCACGCACACGTGACGCACCAACACCCACAAACATTTCAACGAATTCAGATCCAGAAATTGAATAGAATGGTACCCCTGCTTCGCCTGCTACCGCGCGAGCAAGTAACGTCTTTCCTGTTCCTGGCGCGCCCATCATCATCACCCCCTTTGGAATTTCAGCACCGATATCGAGGAACTTCTTTGGGTTCTTTAAAAAGTCGACAATTTCTTCGAGTTCTTGTTTTGCCTCTTTGGCACCAGCTACGTCTTTGAATGTCACCTTTTTACTAGTGTCATTTGGGTCAATCATGCGAGCCTTACTACTACCAAAACTAAGAGCCTGCATACCAGCCCCTTTCACAGAACGAGTGAGGAACCAGATGATCACTCCTAGGAACAAGAGTGGGAACAAGAATGGTGCAAACTGACCAAACCAGTACATAAAACCAGTCTCACGTTCAACATCAATTTTCACCGCCGAGATTTGTTCCGGAGTAACACCCAAGTTTTTGAGTGACTCTGATACCGACGCATCAGTCTCGCGTTTGGCCTCACCATGTACTTTAGTGGTATCAACGTAGGTCACATCGAGCTTTGTACCGCGGACGACAATCTCTTTCACTTCCCCGTTTTTCACCTGAGCGACCACTTCAGAAATCGAGAGTTCGGCTGGCTTTACGGTGGTGTCAGTCAGATACGAAAACGCGGCAGTAATGAATACTAGTAATAAAATCGTCGAGAGCATGTTGTTCCAGAAATTACCTGGACCAACGGGCATATTTTTACCTACCTGGCGCAGCCGCTCGCGGGCACCGTTAGGCTTCTTGTCAGGAGCACTTGGTACAACCGGTGGCACTGACTGAACAGGCTCCGGTACGTTACCCTCAGTTTCAGCTGGGGTTTCTGTAATAATCGGCTTTTTTTCTGTATCTGGCATAGCGAAGTTATTATACAGAAAATACCCGCCAAAGCGAGCGAAACCGAATAAAAGATGCCTGCCCCTCGTGAGCGGTAAATTTGGTATAGTTACACGCAGGAATGATCTTTAACCATAAAGGAAGCACCACATGTGTGGCATCGTCGGACTGTGGAATATCACGAAAGCGGCAGAGCATGCTGCGTTCGCGCTCCACGCTGAACAACACCGGGCCCGCGACTATGCTGGGATCATGACATCTGATGGCGAACATGCCTATCGTCATGCAGGGGCCGGAATTGCGAGCGTAGTGTTCAACCAAAAAACCCTCGACCAACTGCATGGACATCATGCCATTGGCCATCTACGGTACCCGACCGTGAACGACGACGAACAACGTGACAACACGCAACCGATCCAGGGATTTTTTCGGCACTCCTGGATTGGCGTCGCCCACAACGGGAATCTCACCAATGTCGAAGAAATCAAACATAACCATCTATCGAGCGCAAAATTTGCGACGTCCATGGATACGGAATGTATCGTCCGCCTCATAACCGAAGAAGGGGGCAGGGACGGGGTACTCGAAACTATCGCGCGCGCCCTATCCAAAGTGCGTGGTAGTTACGCCCTCACCGTACTCCTCCCTGACCGACTCCTTGCTATCCGGGACCCAAGCGGCAACCGACCGCTCGTCTGGGGGAAATATCAGGGGGGCTACGCCGTTGCGTCCGAGACCTGTGCGCTCACTGCCCTCGGCATCTATGACCACACCGAGGTACCAGCCGGTTACATTCTCTCGTTCGGTGAAAACGGTGTGGAGGAATTCCCACTAGTGAGTGCCCCCACGAGTCTGCCGAGCCGCTGTGTCTTTGAGCTTACCTACTATAGTATGCCCACCAGTCGCGTCTTTGGTATTTCCACCACCAAGTTTCGCCTCGAACTGGGGCGCGAACTGGCCCACGAACATCCGGTCGAAGCTGATATCGTGATGGCGATACCAGATAGCAGCAACGCTATTGCCGCAGGCTACGCTGCAGCCCAGCCGTCGACTCCGTATGCGCAGTTTTCGCTCCTGCGTAACCACTACACCGGACGGTCGTTTATCGCCTCTACACCAGAACTAAGGCGTCTCGAGGTCTCGCGGAAATTTCTATTTGACCCCGAGGAAGTGCTGGGGCGAAGAATCATTCTCGTTGATGATTCAATTGTACGACTGAACACTCTCCCCAAAGTAATCGCGAACCTCAAAGAAATGGGGGCGACTGAGGTACATGTTCGTATCGGCTGCCCACCGGTAACACACCCCTGCATCTACGGTATCAATACCCCCACCAAAGCCGAACTGATTGCGTCACACTGTACCGTGGACGAAATGCGCGAGCTCTCGGGAGCAACCACACTGGCATTTCTTTCACTCGCAGGATTACGCAAAGTAGTTGACCGATATGTCCCTGCAGCGACATTTTGTTACGCCTGTATGGACGGCAACTATCCGTTACCAACCTAAAAATACCGCCGCCGGGATTTATTTCCCGGCGGCTTTTCATGCAACAATCAGTACCTATTTAAAAAGCCCCCGAACTAACGTTCGGGGGCTTGTTTCATTAGGTTCATCCAGCGGTCACACCCTGCTTTCGACAAACGACTGAGCCTGGCGGCATTTCGGTCGAGACTGTTGGCCGGCCAGGGCAGCCAATCAACTGCTACCACCACATCATTCCGTTCGAGTGCAGCCCTTGTTGCACTATGGAAACGTTCAAACCGTTTATGCATATTGGCTCTGATGGATGGAGGTGCCCGATGACGGAGTGCCCCGCCCACCAAGAGGCGTTCAAGCTGCTGCTTTTTTGCAGACGGCGGTTCGTGCCAGGTATTCGCAATGACGAGCACATGGGTTGGACGCTCTGCCTCGGGCAAATTCATCAACCAGTCAATTGGCATCGGGTCGCTCACACTACTGTCAGTTACGAGACTACCACGGAGCGATACCGGAGGGGCCATAATTGGTATCGAGCAGGCGCCGTGAATCGCTGCAAACATTTCGTCTTCGTTTTGCGGTTCGATGTAGTGCGGTATACCCGTTTTCCAGTCCGTCACGACAATGACATACCGTGCTGGATTTTCATGCACCCGCTCCCACACAATTGGTTTACCCGTACTCCCCCGAAACACATTCACCAGCCAGTCCACATCGAGTCGGAGTCGGGATTTAAAGAAACCACTACTGCGGGCCTCGACACTATAGACCGACGCTTGATGGAAATTTTCTCCCGGCGGATTATCGGCCCGAGCCGCGAGGAAATATCCCGATATTGGTGCGCCAGTCGACACACCAATCACCATATCGAACACTTCACCAAATCCTGCATCAACTAAACCCATAGCTACTCCAGCACCATACGAGCCGGACATAGCCCCGCCCCCATAGATGAGCGCCAAACGAAATGGTGCGTTACGATTTCGCTTCTTCGCCTGCATGACACTAACAACTGTTGCGAGTCTATTATCTACCACTCCTTCTACCTTTCGTGAACAAGAACCAACCTACCGCCAGTATACAAATTACTACCAATCTCACAAGTTGCACCTCCCCTGCCCGCTTTCCCTAAAATTTGCTATAGTACGCTACATACATGAGTACGTACGCCGGTAACAAACGCGCCCGTTTTGACTTTGATATCCTCGAAACCTTCGAGGCTGGTTTGTCGCTCTTGGGGACAGAGGTCAAATCGATTCGGATGGGACGCGCCAAACTCGAGGGTAGTTATGTCGTAGTCCGGGGTGGCGAGGCTTTTCTCGTCGGCGCCAGTATCTCTGCCTTTCAGCCAATCAATACTGCCAAAGGTTACGACCCGGAACGTTCCCGAAAACTTCTCCTCTCGCCAAAAGAGCTCAAACTTATACACCGTCAGACCGAACAAGCTCATTTGACAGCCGTTCCTTTATCGTTGTATAGTAAGGGCAGAACAATAAAACTCGAATTTGCCTTAGCAAAGGGTAAAAAACAGGCAGACAAACGTGAAAGCCTGAAAGCCCGCGACGTCAAACGTGAAATTGACCGTACTTTGAAACAGCAATAGTAGTTCGCTTCACAGAGGTGGTAACACCCGTTATCACCATAACGAAAGACAGGAGACAGACAACATGAGTACGACTGGAGAAACCAGCACTCACGACGGGACTGAGAACACGACGAGTAACGTGGTCGACTTTTTGCCACGTATCGCAGAAGCGTTGGCCCTTGGCCGCGACATCATCGAAGAATCGACAGCGACCGGAGGGATTTTCGTCCCCGAGGAAATTGTCACGATGGCTGCCGACATGGAAATTGTCGCCACCGAAAACTACGGTCGCAATTTCAAGAAGTTCAACACCGACCTGCTGGCCGAGATTCAGCGGGCCACGAAAAACGGCGACGACCCCATGGAGGAAGTCCGCTTGTGGCTCGACCAATACCTGCAGGACGACGGCAAAGTTCTTTCGGCCTAAGTACAGGCCACCACATCAACCGGCTGCAGAGGGCGATTCATTCACCCTCTGCACCACCTCTGTGCAGCGAACGACTACGAAACCAAGGGAGGACTACATGCCGGCAGCACTCGAGAACCCGCTTTCTGATGCCGATCTGACAGAGGAAATGAACCTGCGTCGCCACTACGGCCTACTGCCGCGCGCAACCGAAGATTTCGGTGACGCAGCGCCAGTACTACCGAAAGATGAACATCCGGTTCCCATGCCAAATCAATACGGCATAGGACCTGACCATCCATTTGCTCGCGAGCAATAACAATCGGAGTGGCCACCCCCGGCCACTCCCCCCACCCTTTCGAAGAACAGAACCCTGCTGACGTTTGTCATAGTATGACCAACGTCTTTCCCATTCAGTATTAAAATTCATTTGAATCTTGAATGGGGACGAGGGACTACATAGTCACCCACCCCTGATGTGCCGCAGCAATACCGCACACCACGATTTGTCCAAACGCAAAGCGCAGGCGGATTCCCCGCCTGCTGCATAACCAAAGATTTTGGAGGAAATCATGAACGAAGAACGCACTGCACTCGTCCGTGCAGACATACTGAGACGGATGGATAAAATGCAAACTCGTTTCCGCGACCCCGTCCCCCCGGCGCCCACTGCCGAAACGACACAGCAGAACGCGAGCATGGCCTTCACAGACGACAGTGCCACGAACCAGACGAATTGCTGAATGACCTGATCTTTAGGGCGGCCAATTCTCTGGCCGCCCGCTACCAGTTCCCCCACACGCTCTTTGTATAGTAAGATACTCCGACTGCGTCCGTCATCATACGTACGCCGTCCGCATTCAGCATTTAATCTCAATTGAATCTTGAATGGGGATGCTAGGCATCGACGGTTAGTCTATCCCTGATGTGCAGTGTTGAAAATGGCAACCAATTCATTAAAAGGTTCCATCTGTATTTGCAAACAAAGCAAAACCAAGTCCTTACGCTAACGCGTTCGGATTCGCTCCCGCTCTCGCTTAACGCGACGTAGCCGGACCGACGCAGCGACGTCAAACGCCCCATACGGCGTTGTCTGTGAAATAGCCACGGGGCTGTGGTCTTAAGTGCGTTGCCGCATAAGATCAAGCTTGTAGCAACTCGAATAATTATTGTTTTGTCTTTCCTAGAGATAATTATTTTAAACCAAAGGAGAAACTACGCACTGTAGAGTCATCAGCGGTACCTGATTCGGACGGGGTTTCGATTACCCCCATCTCCACGAGTACAGAAAGAGCGCCCCACAAGGGCGCCTTTTCTGTTCGTGGAATGGGAGCAAGCAAACTGCTTTGCTTGCGGGGTAATCGAAAGGTCACAGGCATGTTTTCATTTCTACCGGAAATAAAAACAGCCGAGACGGGGTCGCGAACACTTACTAGAATTGGAGCGTAGCGAACAATTATAGTTAGTGATTCGTGACCAATTCTCCACATCTCCACAGATATAAAAAACAGCGCGACTTTGGCCGAGTTGTTTTTATATCTAAAATTACAACACGTGATTCACATTTTTATTGTCCCTGTCCCCATTTCCCATTTCTGCTGTCCCCATTTCTGCATGTCCTTACCTGAATTTAATTTGTAATTTACTTTAGGTTATCTTTTATGAATTTGAATGCGGCTTTAAAATTAAGTTTGGTCTGAGGTGAAATATGAATTGCTTTTATATCTTTAGAATCAACTTTCTCCTTAAAGAGTTGTGAACAAAGCACCTTTCGTTTTTGTCCAACTGCAATCACGTTATCTGTTGATTGTGAAGTGATTTGCAAGCCTGTCAGTTTTAGATCATCTACGGTAAACATATTTTCAATACCAACAATACCAGAAAGAATATGTACCTTCTCTTTCGTTTTATCCTCGTCGCCATCATAAGCATACATTTTAATCTCATCGAATTTTGACAAGGAATCTTGCCCGCCCTCAGTACCATCATCATCAATTATACATACCCATTGCAAACCATAACCAAAACATAGAGAAATTAAAGAATTAATTTTACGGACACCGATTCCAGGAATAAAATTATAATCACCCTCTTCTTTAAGGAGGGTCCTCATTGCAAGGAAATAATTAAAATCTGAAACTCCTTCAAGAAGAACGTTTTTCTTACTCAGCTTGGAAAATTCACTTGCATGCAATCCAATAGCGTCAGCAATTGGCTGAAGAGCATCAGCTCGATTTTTTGTATTTAATTTACTCGTTGTAATATTCTCAACAACAGTTCCTTCCTTTTTTTGATTAATAATTAATCGTATTCGGTTTAAAAATTCAACTTCTAATAAGTAAGGTGAATGCGTGGCACATATTACCTGACTTCCCTCACTGCCGAGTTTATTCATAAGCAACAAGACATCTTTTTGTGCTTTAACATGCAAGTGCTGATCCGGCTCATCAAGTAGCAAAACTAAATGGCTATGCTTTTTACTTTGAGAATTTAATTCGAGCCAGAGGGACAAAAACCAAATTAAACCTTTACTTCGTTGTCTTGGAGAAAGTGGCTGTCCGGCTTTTGTTTCAACATAAAAGTTAATATATGAACCTGATTCTCCGTTGCGCTTTTCATAATTATATTTAACAATAACTTCATTCTCATCATGAATTCTCTGACCCCAATCCTTCTGAAAATCTACAGAAACGCTGCTGTTTTCTTCGTCTTCCTTAGTTCTTCTGACAGCGTCTTTCTGACTCTCTTTTGTAGTGAAATCTGCACCAATTATTTTTTCAAAATTTTTAACTGCACGGTAGCCTTTTGCCTTCTCATTCTTATTAACTAAATCGGACACTAAAATGCTATCTGGCAGCAAGTCACAAAAATCGTCAAAAAAAATAATACTAGGGGTTGTTCTGAAAAAAACATCAGCAATTTTTGCATTATCGGCATCGAGAATAATAATATACTTTTTAACTGCAGTACTTGCCCCACTTTGAGGAGCTTCATCGGAAGACTGAGAGTCATCCGCCGTTTTTTCTTGAGGCACATCTAAAATGGAAGATTTAATTTTTTCAAACAAATCATCTTTAATACTTCTTATCGGCTTCTTCTCCCCGTTAACAATACTAATTATAAAAGTTTCAATACTAAGAATTTTTGTTTTATCCAGAACTATTGTTCCTGGATCAACTTTAATATCATAATTTTCAATAATAACGTCATTAAGTGTACTAAAAAATTCTTCTTTATCAGTAACCGAGTACGTAACAGTTACAGATTGTTTAGTTTGATCTTCCACTTCAAAAGGTAACGAGTCTGTAGAGAAGCTCTTTTGTTCATAATCGTACAAAGCTCGAAGCAACGAGCTTTTACCAGACTCATTTTGACCAGCAAAAATTGTTACATTGTCATTTACTGACAAATTAATTTCACCTGAATCAAGAACGGATTGATAGTTTTTGACATGGAATGACGATATTTTCATTAAAGTTGAGTATACTCTTACCAGAAAAACTTTCAATTACATGTCTATTTATGAATTAACATCTTCCCTTGACACCCCTCCAAAACATCGTACTATACCCCTCAGACAAGGAGACCCCGAATGCAGCTAGACATAAGCGTTTTTATTGACGAACGGCATGAATTCAAACACGCGGAGGATGCGGGGCTGGTTGGTTACCTACGACCATCTATGGCTATGACAGACTTCCCGGACCGGCCGGCCACTTCGGCCACCCTGCAAACGATTGTGTGGGATATGGATTGTCCGGGTGGTGCCCGCGCAGTACCCATCGAACTAATGCCCAATGTCAGCAATGCCATCTGTACGTTCTACAATCGGTACCGCGGTAAAAAAGCGGGTATGGACTGTTACGGGTTTATCAACTTGGTTGCCAGGAAACCGCTTCACAACATTAGCCAACACGAAGTGCACTGGACTAGGCAGGAGATCACAAAGAGACAAATCGACCCAGGTGACATTCTCACCCTCAATACATTCTTTGGTAAGTTTCAACACGCTGCAGTCTGCATCGCTCCTGATTTGTTCATTTCCATCTATGGTATGGATGGCGAAATTGAATTTGGTACTTTGGCAGACATCTATGAATCCTACCGAGCAGAGAGGATATACCTCGTTACCCCACGCTAAACTCAAACGCCCCACGACAGTCTCGTGGGGCGTTTTATTATTTCCTAAACTACACGTCCATCCCTACCCCACCTCCTTCACCAAATTATCAAACATGCCGTTCCAGCCTTCGGTCATATCGGCTGTCATTTTTTCGTCAAATGGATTTTCT
>JANPGF010000055.1:0-3480 GCA_031423775.1 Candidatus Kaiserbacteria bacterium
ACTATGTAAGCTCGGATTGATATTGTGGGAGCCCTCTACCAATGTGTACTGAAACGAAGACCTGAAAGTACCGGTCACGAAGCCTGGTTGAAGCTACCAAATGTCGCAACGTTTGAAAAAATTTTTATGAATATGCTCACATCAGTTGAGTATACACAAATGAGTAGCGAGCATGATTTCATGGCTGATGCTTACAGCTGCATTATGGGTAAACCTCTACCGGATGATGTCAGGGTCACTCTGAACAGTTTTGTAAAAGTAGGGGGAACTCATGCTGGCATAGTGAATCAGATTGTGGCTTCTGAATCATTTCAGCAAGACAGAGGTTTGCAGTTAGCGCGGCAAACTGGTTTTAGTGTAGCGTTGTCATACCCAAATGTGCAGACTGCCTGGCCGGCGTGGCGAGACCTGGTGTTGCCGTTTACTGCCGGAATTCGTAGTCGCGATAGATATGCTGGAACTCCAGAAAGTTGCAACAATGTCAGTGTCTACGCCGGGTCACCGCTGCTTGGTGATTTTCTCGTGAGTCGACAGTTACAGAATGGGTGTGATCCAGGGCGATGGAAGCTCGTAGGTGTAAAGCCAAGCTGGTCAGACACCTTAGTAGAGTTCACGAAAATGAGTGATGTATTCAATCCGACTGCCTCAGGGACCGCGATTGGAGACGGGACGGTAATTTTCTCGGCGTATGATCCTACGGCGATGGACTATGACGGTAGAACCTGGATTGCATTTGAATGTTTCTCACCGAGTATTGGCGTCGGGGCATGTATGGGGCCGCTCACTACTAATCATACGCTTGATATAAAACAAACGTTTGTTATGGTGAATGCAAATGAAGCGTATAAAAATGACACTCACGCTCATTCCGCCAGTGTACCAAAACTGCTCTCCTTTAAAGGAAAACAGTATCTCTACTGGACTGATGTACGACGACGTCTCAAGACAGGTATTCCGTGGAGTACTGATTACAGTGATGCTGGTACGTATTTAAATACTAAAGGAATTGGTATTGCGTATGATACACAAGGAAAACGATTTTACCCGATAGATGCCAAAGGAGATTTTATCAAAGGACGCTTTACTCCAAATGATAGTCGGGCGGTGGTTGTAGCTGACATTGATCCAAATGACGTGCGTTCTAACCGGGTGGCTGATGTTGCAACGGTGGCTACCGATGGAACGTACCTCTATGCAGTGCTGGCAGAGGGCGGTGGTGACTGTCTGGCACCTACTTCACCAGCTGAAGGGTGTTATCGAAATACGATTAGTCGGACAACGTCACCATTGGCCTATAACACTTTTCGCAGTGATCTGATGCCGGAAGAGTATATGCCAAAGGTGTATCAGGCCTACCCGCGGTTTGCGTATCGATCTGATACAAAATCAACCTGGATGATTGGCGGTCAGTTTGTTAATCCACTGTTGCTGCCAGACCAACCGGTTGGAAAATGGGCATTCCCGTGGCCAGATAATATCGCAAAACCTGAGTAGTTAGATGCGGCTATGACGTTGTGTCATATGGTACACTTTTACTATTATTCGTAGTATGTTTTTATATGAACCGTTCGTTTACTGTGGTGAAGTCAGGACTGATTGCGATAGCACTGTGTGGAAGTTTATTTTTTGGAGTAACCAATATTTCGTCTGCTGCTACAACACCTGCTAATAATGCAGCGCTCCAAGCACAAATTCAAATGCTTTTAAAATTACTCGTGAGTCTCCAGGCACAGCTGTCTGCACTCCAAGCTGCAACTCAGCCATCGACAGTTGACGGTCCGCTATTATTTCAGTATACCAATATTGACGATGGTGTCGGCGGAACTCCTACAATCGTGATGACGTCAAACCCGACATTTAATCAAACATTTAATAAAGATCAAGCTAATGATCCAATCAAGGTGTCGTGGGAGGCGCATAATGTGCCACCACATACCCAAGTGCAGGTCGAGATAGGTAATATTACCCCCGGTCCGATAGGAGGTGGCGAATGGGGCAGTGCGATTCCCGTTGGTGACAGTCGTGGTGTGTACCCGTGGGTCATTCATGGTATCGGTCTGACATCTGCCGGTACGTATCAGGTGCGGGTAAAGCTCGAAGAGTGTCATCCCGATGGCTGTAACTACAATGCGCATTTTCCTGGTCGAGAAGTCCCGGTGAAACTTTATGCAGTATCTCCTTGGCGACCGTTTCGTGTAATTGGGAGTAATGACCCAGTGACCTGGTCAGTGCCAGTCCCGACTGTGGCAATTGGCGCGAGCCCTCTCTCAGTGGTCTCTGGCAATAGTTCGGTTATTACATGGTCTACCACTAACGCACAGCGGTGTGTGTTGCAACACAGTAATGAAGAGGAGGTTATTCCAACTAACGGTTCAAAAACTATTACTCCTTCAGAAAAAGAAACGTATACCATTTGGTGTGCTAATGATGCTGGTGACGGTAAAGACGGTCCATCTGCGAGTGCAAACGTAACGGTAAACGTGACTCCAGCTACCTCTGTACATTCCTGTACTATTACGACAGATAAATCAACCTACAAAGTTGGAGACACCATCAAAGTGAGTTGGACTTCAAAGAATTTTACCAAACCTTCCCTACAGGACAATAATAAAGCCGGTGGTTCATTTGATGTTCGAGCGTCAGGGAGCCGAAACTTCACGGTCGAATATGCTGATTCCTATTATGGGTATAATTTCTCATTGAGCGATAATTACAGTGGTTATAGTCAGGATTTTAAACCAACCTGTAGTGTGCGGGTACCAACGACACTGGCTACTGGTCAGTTCCAGACTGCCATTGCGGTTGGTGCGTATGAGGGAACCTATCCAGCAGGAGTAACGCATAGTGCAGGCAATCACCCTCGTGGCCAGGTCACCGTATATCTCCCGGATAGTTCATACGGAGACAAAAGTATGGTCTTGGTGCTGACTGCTTATGAACCAGTTGATTGGAATATTACCGGGCCGGGAGCACACTTGATTGGTTCGGTAGTTCACGCTGGATATTATGAGCAGCGGGTTACCGGTTTGTCAGCTGCAATTCCACTCGATTGGGCGGGGAATATGTATGCGTACAAAGCTTCAGATCCTGGCTATGCAAAACTCGAATCAATTGTAGAAGAAAAATATGGCACAACCATTCAGCAGTTTATCGGTCAGTATACGCAAAAAACTGTCACGTTCGTTGGATATAAGGGCTAGTAGGAATATGTTAACTACGAAAAAAGACCCCGCGGGGTCTTTTTTCGTGTTTGGTATGCCGATTTATTTGAGTTGCTCTTCGTTCACAATCCGTCCATCCTCCATATGGATAATGCGGTGGCAGCCGAGTGCGTATTCTCGCTCGTGGGTGACCATGACGATGGTTTGGTTGTGGTCACGATTGAGGGCGGCAATCAGGTCAATGACTTGTTGACTAGAGGTACTGTCGAGGTTGGCCGTCGGTTCATCCGCAAAGAGAATTTTTGGTTTACCTGCTACC
>JANPGF010000056.1:0-9427 GCA_031423775.1 Candidatus Kaiserbacteria bacterium
TTGTTTTTGTAATTTTCTTGCAGACTTCAGAATCTAAATCAGATTTTGAGTGCAGTCCTAGGCGCGGAAACAAAATGAGACGAGCCGTACTTTCTGTACGGAGAGTTTCATTTTGTGCGCTGCAACAACGGAATGCGCCAAAATATGGTTTAGATGTCGAGGGTGGCGGTTTTGGCGTTAGACTGTATAAACGACTTCCGACTCGGCACATCAGTCCCCATGAGCACATCGAACACTTTATCGGCTAACTGAGCGTCATCAATATTCACTTGTTTGAGAATACGGAATTCCGGATTCATGGTCGTCTCCCACAATTCTTCGGCGTTCATTTCTCCGAGACCTTTGTACCGCTGAATACGGACGCGACCTGGTTTCTTACTTGTTGTCGCCACCTCTTCGGTCTCCTCTTCTTCCTCCTCATCGGTTGAGACAATATCTGCAGTTGGATCTTCTCCCAATTCTTTTAGTACCTGCATTTTCTCGGGATCAGAATAGGCATAGCGAATCTCTTTTCCTTTCTGGATTTTATAGAGTGGCGGTTGCGCAATGTAGATATAACCAGCTTCAATCAAAGGCTTGAAGTAACGGTAAAACAGCGTGAGGAGGAGTGTCCGAATATGAGCGCCGTCCACGTCAGCGTCGGTTGCGATGATGACTTTATGGTAACGCAGTTTTTCGATATCAAACACATCACCAATCGCTGTACCCATTGCAATCACGAGATTTTTAATCTGTTCAGATGCAAGCATCTTATCGATACGAGCTCGTTCAACGTTCAGGATCTTTCCACGGAGTGGCAAAATGGCCTGAGTCTTGCGGTCACGTCCCATTTTCGCTGACCCTCCCGCTGAGTCTCCCTCTACAATAAAGAGTTCAGAGTCACTCGCTTTTTTACTTTGACAGTCAGCCAGTTTACCTGGGAGCGAGAGGCCTTCAAGCATTCCTTTACGGAGTACGCTGTCCTTGGCCGCCTTTGCAGCTTTGCGCGCCTTTACCGCAATAACCACCTTGTTGATGATAGATTTAGCATCGTCGGGGTTCTCTTCGAGATACATGTTAAAGGCTTCACCAAACACAGACTCGACCGCACCACGCGCTTCAACAGATCCAAGCTTGGCTTTAGTCTGACCTTCAAATTGAATTTCTGGCATTTTGACCGACACTACCGCGGTAATACCTTCGAGCACATCGTCTCCGGTAAAACCAGCGTCTTTGTCCTTGACCGAAAAGAAGTTATTTTTCTTGGCGTAGTTATTTAAGGTTCGGGTGAGTGCCGTTTTGAAACCGGTAATATGTGTACCGTGTTCGGGGTTGTAGATATTGTTCGCAAAGGCACTAATGCGAGCACTAATATCGTCCACGTATTGAAGTGCTACTTCAACCGTCAGGACCGCTGCATCTACATCATTTTTCTCGATATAAAAAATGTTTTTGTGAACAGGCTTTTGGTACTGATTGTTAAATGCCACGAGTGAACGGAGACCGCCTTCGAAATAGAAATGCTGATGCGGCACTTCAAGGTGCTGATCAGAAAGGTACTGCTTACCACGGAGACCTTCAAGGAATTTGGGTACCGCTTTGTCGGTCGAGGCGTGCACTGCAGCTTCTTCACCAGCAGCTAAACGAGCATCGATTACTGACAATTGCATTGCCTTTACCAAATACGCCTGCTGACGCAAGTGTGTCACAATTTTTTTAAAGTCGTAATTAGTGTCCGGGAAAATGGTAGCGTCCCCCTGAAAGGTCACAATCGTACCTTGCAATTTCGACGGACCCATTTTTTTGACTTTGTATTTTGGCACACCTATCGCGTATTCCTGCATGTGGTACGCGCCATCTCGGTGTACCTCTACAATGGCATGGCTCGAGAGGGCGTTCATAACAGATACACCCACACCATGGAGACCTCCAGACACCTTGTACCCTGAACCTTCCCCACCGAACTTACCTCCGGCATGAAGTACCGTCAGAATGGTTTCCAGTGCAGACACTCCCGTTTGCTTATGGAGGTCAACCGGAATACCACGACCATTATCAACGACGCGTACATACCCGCCAGGGAGCAAAGCTACCTCGACTCGATTGGCAAAACCACCCATCGCTTCATCGCGTGAGTTGTCGAACACTTCCCAGATCAGGTGGTGGAACCCTTCAGGACCCGTAGTTCCGATATACATACCCGGTCGCTTGCGCACTGGATCAAGTCCTTCAAGGACAGAAATGGACGAGGCGTCATAGGTAGCTTTTTTCGGGTCTTTTGCGGCCATAGAGAATAGTAAATGATGAAATAATAAAGTCGTGCGTCCAGCGATTTTCCCAAGGGAAGAAAAAATCGGGACATAAGTTCGCAATAGCTAGAGAGTGATTTAATATCACTCTCTAGGGGGCTCTTTTGCTCACTTAATTATACCAAAAAAACCGCTTGTTTGCTTGGGGAAAACGTGGTATTTTGCGATAAGATACAAAGGGAGTCATCAATGACACATGCTGTAATTAGGGTTACTCGACGCGAATACGCAGGGTCAGGCTATGCTGAAAAATTTGGTGGCGGCATTGCAATTGGACCAGACAAAATCCGGTACAGTCTCGAAGAAGCTCTCGAGATCAAACGACAGCTCCAAAAAGACGAAATTGGTATTATTGTGGAGTTTGTCGATGTCGATAGTTGAACCAGATGATTGGTACCTCGTGACCATCAACGCCAATTGGGGTAAAGGCTACTTGTTTTACAACGACAGTCCGCCATGGCGAGCCGGTATCGAGTTTAGCGCCCAACCAATTGGAGTGAAGCAGAAATATCTCAAACAGATCAGGCGAGAGTTCCCGGACGCGGTCGTACACCCCTGTCCTACTATCTAGTCTCCCACCCGGCCTTTGCAGCAGCAGCGTAGACAGCAGCCATCTGCTCGTCTACCTCGCTTGCCTCGAGGGTTTTTTCTTTTGATTGAAAGACTAGACGGAACGCGAGACTAGTACGACCTTCTTTGGTAAAAGTGTCGAGATGCGTAAGACGAACGAGAAGGTCACCGGCTGCGGTTCTGAGTGTAGACTCAACAGCACTAACGTCAGTCCCCTCACCTACCCACATCGCAATATCGCGAGACACGGCTGGATACATTGAAAATGATTTGTAGATACTTTGCGTTGGACGGGTGAATGATTCGTAAACGGTTGGTTGTGGTAACTGTGGCAAGAGGGTATCGAGTGATACTTCGAAATAACCCGAGGCAGTCTGGACCGGAACGAGTGCTACGCCGAGTAAATTCTCAAGTGAGGCGACTGCGGTTGCAAGAAGCGTATCGTCTACTTTTGCCTTGTACGATGTTCCCGTTTGAACAGCCAGCCCCAGATGAAACGCTTCGGACTTAGGATCAAATACCGTTCCGATCTCAAACACCTGCACTGCAGACAATCCGAGGAGGTCTCGATGTGGAATATTACGTTCTCGCACCTCAAGCAGATTTTCCATCAATCGACTACGCAGATAACTCTTGTCTGACGCTAGAGCATTTTTCAGGTGAACCACGTCTTTGTTGCGGAATGAACTCGTGTAGACTTCTGAAAAACCGAGGTCAACAAGAACTGTTCGAATTCTATCTGCATAGTAGTGGCGCACGTTTATTTCTTGCAGAAGTGCCGGAGTTGGTGGGATTGAAGCGATATGAGAGAGTCCATGCATACGCCCAATTTCTTCAATCACATCTTCGGCCAGGACGAGATCGTCACGCTCAATAGGTGGCGTAAGCGTAATCACATCTTCGGTAACTACATACAGAAAACCAAAGCGGTCAATAATACCAGTCACCTCGGCCAGAGTAAGCGCAATACCAAGAACACTATTTATTTTAGCGAGCGATACCGACACAGAGGCACGCGACTCACTTGCATCCCCAGCCGACGTCACTTCAACTACTTCGCCTCCGGCGATTTCAGTAATGAGAGCAGCACAGGCAGCAAGTCCATACGGAGCAATCGCCCGCGAAAGGCCGTTCTCGTAGCGCTTGGCCGCATCAGTTGGCAACTTGTGTCGCTGAGCTGATTTACGAGTTGCCACTCGTTCAAAGTGGGCTGATTCAAGCAGGATGGTAGCGGTTGATTCAGTGATGCCAGAATCGAGCCCCCCTTTTACGCCCGCGAGTGCGAGCACTCGGCCGGTAACACCATCGGTAATCACTGTATCAGCAGTTGTCAGTTCACGATCTTCACGACTCAGGGTTGTAAATTTTTCACCAGCTGTTGCCGCCCGCACATGGATATGAGGTGCGCCTGCATCAGACTTACCAAGTGTATCCGCATCGAACGCATGTAATGGCTGCCCCAGGCCGAACATGACGTAGTTAGTCGCATCTACAATATTATTAATAGAACGCTGACCGATTGCCTCGAGTCGAGCCTTGAGCCAGTCCGGAGTCGGACCAACTTTCACCCCACGAATCAAGGCAGCTCCGTAGTAGTCACAGGTTGGAGTATCAAGCGTCACGCGAACTGTATCAGCTACATTCGGCAGGATGGGAGCTGACGCAAAAGGATCAGATTTCATCGGCAGCCCATACATCACCGAAATCTCTTTTGCCATACCACGATGAGACATGAGCCAGGCTGATTTATCCGGAAGTACTTTCACATCAAGTACAGTATCACCGGGCATAGAAATAATTTCTTCAATTTCCGAAGAGTGAAAGGTAATCATTTCGGCCAACACCTCAACTGGCGGCAGGGGTGTATCAAAATAGGTCTGTAACCAATTATAAGAAAATTTCATCATAGCTAAAATTGGTTAACAAAACGGAGGTCCCCGTTATACATCAAACGTACATCATCAATGCCATACCGCAAAACACCCAAACGATCAATCCCCATACCAAAGGCAAAGCCTTGGTACACAACTGGATCAATACCTGCAGTACGGAGCACGTTTGGATGCACCATACCACCACCCATCACTTCAATCCAACGACCAGACAGTTTATTATCGGGGTTATAGGCAATCATCATATCGACTTCAACTCCAGGCTCCACAAACGGGAAGAAACTCGGACGGAACCGTACCTGCACTTCCCCACCAAAAAAACGTGAGAAGAAATATTCAATCACCCCTTTCATGTGAGCGAGCGAAATATCTCGGTCAACCATGAGTCCTTCTAGTTGAAAAAATTGCGCTTCGTGTGTCGCATCTGTCGCTTCATTACGAAATACCTTACCAGGACAAATCATCCGAATTGGCGGTTGATGCGAGAGCATATGACGGACCTGTACGGGAGAGGTATGCGTTCGCATGACGAGAGTATCATCACCATCCAAATAAAATGAATCTTGCATATCACGAGAAGGGTGGTCGGCCGGAACATTTAAATCATCAAAGTTGTATTTGACCTGTTCCCGTTCCGGCCCCTCAGCAAAGGTAAAACCAATCTCAGCAAAGATACTATTGATCTCGCTGATCATAGCTGACATAGGATGGATGTGTCCTTTAAAAGGTTCCTGCATAAAAAATACTATACCTGATAATGAAGAGCCTATCAAATAATCCCTCAGATGCTAGGCGCGACCGAGCGAGCGCGTGAGCCGTACTTTCTGTACGGTGAACAAGTGAGTGACCGAGCAACAACGCAGATGAGGGGTTAGTGGATACGGCTAGAGAGCTGGGATTTGGGTTAATATCTCAAACAGCCGACCACTGTCTTCAACATAGATCCGACCTCCATCAATTTTGACCGTATGGGCAGATTCTGGATATATTTTCTGCGTATTTTGCCACGCACGATCATCAGCCTCGGTAACAAACACACCGTCTTTACGATGCATCAGAATAAGATCAGTTGAGCCGGGGAAGAATTGGAACGAGATCACATCCTGCCACTGTCGGTCAATTTTAATTTCGTGCCGACAGCGTAAATCAGTATTGTTTACATGCACAGCAGTTGTTGTTGATAAGGTTGTTCCCTGTTCTTTTGCGTATGACTGTTCGGCCGCAATCAATTGCGCTTGGTAGCGAGCACTCGTTGAGGCAGCATCAATCTCGGCCGGAACACAGTAGTAATATGGGATAGAGGCTTCGTCCCCCACATAGCGCACATAGACATCACCATCACGCTCAAACAGAACGGTTTGATTTTGTTGAATAGTCGTTGTAGCTACCTCAACCACTACAGTAGAGGTTGAGGTAGTAGCTGGCGCTTGAGTTTTAAAAATACCTTTTGCCTCATCAACTACCCGCGTAATTAAACTCGAACTGGTTGCAGTTGATGTACCAAAAATGCCCCGAATATATTCATATTCTGAACTTTTAGTCAGGGTCGTAGTGGCTTTACTCGATGTTGCCAGAAACGGAATTGAAGAAGATGCAAACGAAGCAATGTCAGTCGAGGTGGCGACTCCGATAAAAATCGGTGTACCGGTACTTGTTGTGTACTGAGCAATGGGACGAACATGGGGCCGTAGGGGCATAAGAAACGCGGCGGCCTCTGTCACGATATAGGGATAGACAGGCAGTTCCTTTACCCAAGTATGATATCCCGTTGCCTGTACATGCACCCGCTCGACACCAGGGTCAACACTCTGGATATACAGGGCCTTTCGGAATAGCCGGGCATTATTAGCAGGCTTTTCGTTCACAAAAACTTCCCCAGCATCATTCCCAACGGCAATATAGAGACCGCCGGTTGCAGTAATGGTAGCGTTCGGTGCAAAAAAATCATACCGGTAGCCCGTTGCATAAAATACAAACATTGGTACCGCGAGCAAGAAAAAGATAATTGACGCCAAGAAAATGAGTCGACGGCGAGTGCGTGAAAGCGGTTCTACAACGACATTGAGATGCGACGGCATAATAATTTACTTGCGATTATACCACATCTGCCCGCACTTTAGGGGTCACCCAAAATCCCATATAACGACCGAACATCAAGCGAGTTTGCGCATCAAGGCCCGGGATAGCACTGAAGATAATCATAGTAGCCGGCACAAGCACCCATTGGAGTGCCATCACAATGTACCGCAGACGACTCGCATGTTTTGGTCGCTCTGGAATCAGTGAGAGTGAAATAATAGATGAGGCAATAAGTCCAAACATTGCAAAGGTAAGGAGGTCACGTACCACAATCGGCAAATTGTACGAGAGTACCGTTTGGTGAAATTCACGACTACCCAAGAAAATTGGTGCCCAACCGAGGATAAAGAGCATGATCGGATTGGTCACGAGTGACCAATATCCTTCAGCCTGTTGCAGCGCGATTTTAATGCGTGTACCACGCGGAATATTCGACTGTCGCATGAAGTGGTAGACAATATAGCAAAAATTCTCTACGCCATAGGTCCAGCGACGATGTTGTTTATAAATCTGTACCATCGTCCGCCACAGTGTTCCAGCGGCGTTAGCATCCATGGATACCGGATATGACAGTGGAATCACGTCATAGTGACCATCATTAGCGAGGAGCAAGTTCCAGTAGATACGTGAGTCCTCAGACACCATATTGGTCTGCCAATACCCCACTTCATACAACGCTTGGAAACTAACCGAGTGTGATGAAAATGTCGCCATTCGTTCTGGACGTTCTTGCTGAACCATCTCCCAAAAAGTTGACGACATTGCAACTACACGTGCCAAGGCTGGTGCCTCCCACATATTGTTGTTAAATATTGGCACCGGCTGGAATGAACTTTTGAGTGGATGTTTGGCCTGAATGAAATGCCACACAAGACAATTAAAATAGTCTGGGTAGAGCACGGTATCAATATCAAAAATCGACACGAGTGTATGTGCGTATGAGATACCGCGCGGGTCGAGCACGAGAGTGCGCACCTGTTCAGCAGCATACGAAGCGTTTGATCCTTTACCAGCCATTTCGCCCACAATATCTGCAGGGTGCGTAGTTATGAGAAACGATTCAAAACGATCAGCATACTTTTGAGACATAGCGTGTGCGAGAGCCTGCGCCTCCTCTCCCGCTCGTGCTTCAGCGGCCAATACGACAATAATCTTTTTGTGGTCATACCGCACCGACGCGAGCGACTCGATTGTTGCCGCCACTACTGCAGTAGGCTCTTTGTAAAACGGTAAAATCACTACATGATGGATATGATTATGTGGCAGCGGTGCAACGAGTGCACGCCAATCGAGCTTCATATGATGCCGCAGTCGTTTCCAATTATATCGGAGGTGGTAGGTGAGAAAGCCGGTCTTGAGTACCCAAAAGAGCGCAAAGGCAATGACGAAATACGCCGCGATAAACGGCGCGTAAATCGACATTAAAATTACCCCAATTAAAGTGCCCCATGACGCAAAGCCTGGAAGGATTTCAAGAACCCGGTAGATACGACGCTCTCGACCAACCAGTTCAGTCGCGCGTCCAACATGAAAATCTGCCCGTCGGGCATAAGGAAGAAGATGTGATTTGTCGTCCATACGTGGTAGCCAGTATACGCTGCTTTTACAGAGAAAAAAAGTGGTCGCGGGGGTGTTTGTGTGTGATTGTGCTTAAGGAAGCGTATACTCGAAGCCTGGTTTCCAAGCCTTAGTTTTACGCCAATCAGACGCAAATGCTTCTTCCCAGGTGAGATGGTTCAAAATTACCTCAAGCGCCAGCTGTGGTGCCTGATGTGACACCAGGGCGATATGTTTGCCATCAAATTTTGTTTTGAGATGCTGCAAAAAACTTTCCATCCGGACTTTGACCATTTCATAACTTTCACCATTTAAAAACGGAGTCGTGATTGATTTTTCTTGCAACTGTTCAACTATCTCCGAGGGTTTGCCATTCTGATCGCCGTAGTTACATTCCCGTAGTCGGGCATCTTGCATAATTGGGTACATACCACCCCAGGTAATTTCAGCAGAATCTATAGCCCGTTTCAAATTCGAGCAAAATATCGCATCAAACGTTTGCGACTCGGTAATTTCCGTGAGTTCCCAAGACTGACTAATTCCTTCTTCCGACAATTCAACATCGTTCCAACCTGAGGAAATGTTCTGTTCGTTATCGGTGGTGGTGCCGGGGACGAAAAAAGTTATTTTTACTGACATGGGTATAGGGTACGCTATTGGGGGGTTTTGTAAATGGTAGTGAGATATGACCAGGATAATAAAAGTAGATTACCGGGGTAAAACGGGAGCCATCTGTACCTCCGGCGTTACATGAGTCTGGTTGTAAGATTAGTCCCTCTGTATGCTACGCATACACACTGGCCTCGCTCGGGATTAGAGAAAGCAAGGCAACGCCTGGCATGAACTACAAAAAATACCCAAAAGAAAGTTGGGCGGAGTCAGGAGGAGCCATCTGTATCTGACGATACAGCATGGCCTCGCTCGAAAGTAGGTACGTCTGGCGGAGCCAGACAGGAGTATACAATAATATCCCAAAAGATAGTTAACTTGGTTTTGGGATATTTTTGTATACTCCCCTCGTTGCTCTCGTCCTACTGTACT
>JANPGF010000057.1:0-61891 GCA_031423775.1 Candidatus Kaiserbacteria bacterium
TGAGTGATCAAGCGCTTCAGAAATTTTCAGGTACCTGGCGTCGATTTGAATACAAAGGAGAAGTGAAAGGAGTGTCGGTCTATGATGATTACGGGCATCACCCAACTGAACTTCGGGTGACAATGGCTGGAACCCGTGAACTCTATCCAAATCACAAATTAATTGTGGTAACTCAAACTCACACTTATTCGCGTACTGCGGAATTGTTTGATGATTTTGTACAAGTACTGGCTACGGCTGATCAAATCTATTTACTGCCAATCTATGCAGCCCGTGAAGAAAATGTATCGGGGGTTACTAGTGAGCAATTGGCAGAGGCTGTGACGAAGTTGGGAACTGAGGCCAGGGTGATGCAAACTGCGGCTGCAGCTGCAGAGGTAGTTAAAGAATCTCTATCAGAAAATGAACAAGCAGTAGTATTGGTGATTGGGGCAGGGGATGTAACGGTGGTGGCACAAGAATTGACAAAATAGCATTGTATACGTATAATTAAACGTAGATAGTACCCTCGCTGTTGAGGGTGTTCGTAATAAGGAGGTCGTTCTAGTGGTACATGTTCCTGTTCGTTATATTCTGTGCATCATCGCCAACGATGCAGAATATGCCGGCAATCGGTATTGCGATGTTGGTTCGAATTTTAAATTACGAGCTAACGAAGCGATGACTTGGTCTGAAGCACGTTTGCCGGGACAAACCATCGTGTGGGCGTTCGGCGCTGGAGCAGATACTCCGTATGCTCAGGGGCCAACCCTGGGGATGCTGGGTGAAGCATATTTGCGGCAGAGGTTTCCTCATGCTGTGACCCTTACGAATCATGAGCACTCCAAATACTATGGTACGCTCGAAGAAATCTACTGGATGGTGAAACGTGCAAGGCAAACGTATCGCGGAGAAAAGCTAGTGTTTGTGTTCTTTACACAATCGCGGCACATGCCACGAGTCAGGCGTATTCTGCGCAAATTCCACAGCAATGTGTCGGCTCAGTTTGTAAAGACTGGCCAGACCAAGGAAATACCTTGGCGCGATGTTGTGAAATCGTACGTAAAGCTGCGTATGATCGAGCGGGGTTGGGTAGAGCCGCGCTATGTTTCCTAAGTAATGTGAAAAAGAGTAAAAACGGCCTGCACCACAGGCCGTTTTTTTATAGTAGGAAAAAATTGTTTGACAAATGTAGAATAGAGTGTATAAATCTGCATTAGAATTGCACCAGTAAAATGCGGAGGGTGTTAGATGGATGTTGGTAATGCAGATATAGTCTTGTGGTTGGCAAATGAGCTGACTGAAGACGGACAGGGGTTGGGAACAAAATCGTTGATGCGGTTGATAGCCGCCTGGTCGTATGCCCGTAAAACCGGCGCGACGATCGTGGTAGCGGCGGCAAAATCGAAGGATTTTCCGACACAAAGGGTGACAATGGCAGAGATGGCAGCGGAAACGCTAGCGTCTCTGGAATATGACAAGGTTATCGTCCTTGAGGCAGATGATTTCACAACTGTTGGTGAACTCCGCGCATTCATGGGTGTGAAAACGACCGGAAAGCGCACCATTGTGAGTGCTGATTGGCACCTGCGGAGGACCCGTGTCATTTTCAGTAAAATGTATGGCCGCGCGGCGCGAGATCAGATCAATTGGGAGTCGACTCCTCTTGATACCCTTGATTCTTTCAAGGGGCATGTCCTCGAAGTCGCTAAGTGGGCGTATATCTTTATGCCTCAGTGGCTGCAGAAGATTGCGGTGTCTGCGTACCGATTGGTATTCGGCAATCCGTCATGGGTCAGGTGAACTAAAACAGAGCAGGGTGGCACTTTGTCACCCTGCTTTTTCTTTTGCTAGCGTGCGATGTAACTTTTTTGTTGTAGCTGGTGTTTATATACGGACAACTAAATATGTATCCAGAGTATGGACGAGGGACTTGACCTTATGACTCCATCCGCAACCTGATATCAATTTGATATCAAGGTGCGACTTTCAACACTATGGCGAAACTGTAGTGAACGATATCTGACTCCTGGATACAACGTATATTTATGTGCGTTGTTTTTTGTTGTTGTTACAAAATTAATTAAACTCTATGATCAAAACAGCTGAATGTGTCTCACCGGGACACCCTGATAAAATGTGTGACCGAATTTCGGATGCGGTGTTGGATGCGTATTTAACCCAGGATCCAAAGAGTCGGGTAGCGATCGAAGCTGTGGGGAGTCATGGTCAAGTGTGGGTGACTGGTGAAGTGACTTCACATGCGACTGGTATTGATATTCCGGCTATCGTGACTAAGATAGCCGGTCCTGGTCTCGAGATCCGAGTCCATGTTGTCGCTCAGAGTCCAGAAATTGCGCAAGGGGTTGATACTGGTGGCGCGGGTGACCAAGGCATTATGACAGGGTATGCCACACGAGAAACCACAACATTTATGCCTAAAGAGTATGAGCTCGCGCGGACACTCTGTCAAAAGGTATATGAGAAGTTTCCGTATGATGGCAAGACACAAGTGACCGTAGGAGAGAATGGTGAGATTTTGTCAGTCGTCTGTAGTTTCCAAAAGGCGCCTACCGTTGAACTCCGACCACTGGTTGAATCAATTATTCCAGGGGCAACAGAATATCACATCAACCCAGCCGGGGATTGGAATCAGGGTGGCTTTGATGCGGACGCGGGCCTCACAGGGCGTAAAATCATCGTCGATAACTACGGGCCTGAAGTAGCCGTTGGCGGTGGGGCATTTTCGGGTAAAGATCCGAGCAAGGTAGATCGCTCGGGGGCTTATATGGCTCGCCGGATTGCCGTTGATTATCTGGAGGCTCGACCTACTGCAAACGTAGTCTTGGTAAAACTTGCATATGCCATTGGTCATCCCGAGGCTCTGATGGCGGTCGCCACTGTCGACGGGGTGCCCGAACAAATTACTGGCTATGACCTTACGCCAAATGGCATTAAAACGTTCCTTGGTCTCGAAGCGCCGATTTATGCGGAGACAGCGGCCTGGGGACATTTTGGTAGGGGGTTTAACTGGAAGTAAAATTATCTACAACATAAAATAAATTCGGCCCCGACAGTTTGTCGGGGCCGTTTATATTTCCTACACTTCGATCGTTTTGCTTTGGGCAATAAGTATCTCGAGATCTCGGAGGTACTCCGTATGCGCTTTTCGCCAGGCGTAGAGCGTCTTGGGCGCGTTTTTTTTGAGATCGTGGTTTGCACACATGCGGTCAAAGAGCTCTTGCAGAAGACCCCTATATATTTGTCGCCAATTACCCCAGACTTGTCCCGTGGCTTGTTTGTGCTGACGGATAGTTCGAATATATCCGCGCACACGCTCCTTGATCAAAAGCGGGAACTCGCCACTCTTTTTGGCCATGTCGAGGAGAAGGGGGAGGCTTGCAGTTGATGCCATGTTCAGATTCCTTGTCAAGTTCTGAAATGTACTGTATACCAAATAAAAGCGGTCTAACACTAGACATTTTCAAAAAATGTAGTATTGTTTGCACACTATGGAAAAAACTGGAACACTCTCAATTGTGGCGACACCAATTGGAAATTTGGAAGATATCACCCTGCGCGCCCTCAGAATAATGAAAGAAGCTGATTACGTGCTTTGTGAAGACACGCGAACGACTGGTATCTTGTGTAAACATCATGGCATCAAGGCAAAGCTCAAGCGGTACGATGCTCATGCGAGTGTTGCTTCTCATGACGCAATCGTGGCTGATTTGGTAGCGGGACAGTCTGTGGCACTCGTGTCTGACGCTGGTACGCCAGGAGTGTCTGACCCTGGGGTCATGCTCGTACGACAAGCTCGTGCTGCTGGCGTGCGTATTGATGCAATCCCCGGAGCGTCTTCAATTACGGCCGCAATTTCTATTGCTGGCGTATCGGGGAATCAATTTAGTTTTCTCGGGTTTGTCCCAAGTAAAAAGGGGCGCGAGACATTTTTTGTAGACCTTGAACTCTATGATCATCCGGTTGTTTTTCTGGAGGCGACGCATCGAATTTTAAAAACGCTCGAGAGCTTAACGGTCAGTTATTCCACTGCAACAGTGTATCTCGGTCGTGAACTGACAAAAATGTACGAAGAAATGTTAGTTGGGACACCGGGCGAGATTCTGGAAATTTTGGTAAAGAATGCTGTTAAACAGAAAGGGGAGTTTGTGGTGATTTTTGCGCAAGGGAAGTAGGGAGGTTTTGATATTCTGTTTCTACCGGGGTATTTGCCTCGGGAGGGGTGAATCGGGACATGAATAAAAACAAAGTCGCTGCGGGAATTGTAGTGGAGGTATCAGGTTTACAACTGCGTCGATAAATTGCGCTAGGACAGGGCGCAATTTACGACATAAATTCGCAATATGCCCTTTGGGCATTTGCTCATTTAAGTTTTGTGACAGCGCTAACTTGCTGTATACTAGTGGCTACATGAGCAAGGGCACGTTTGTTTTTCTGTTAGGAATGCTATTGGTTGTAGTGCCTTATTTGGGCATTCCTTCTAGCTATAAGCAGTATATCTACGTTGGGTTTGGTATTATTTTAATATTGGTTGGGTACGCAATCCGTCGTTCCCGTTATTTGAGTGATATTGATCGAGGAAACGGGGAGCGAGGGGGAGAAACATTTGTAGAGACAACCCAAAATCTATTTGGTGAAGTAAAAGCTGAGTAAGGACCGGGCGGTTTGACAGATAGGAGCAACCGGTATTAAATATCTCACAGGATAGTTGGGGGAGGGAACCATGTCTGAATCAGTAGAAACCTGGGGAGCTTTGATTGGCTCCGCAAATCCTGAAGGTCATGATTATCTGGCTTCGTTTAACCAGATGACCGAGAACTTCGAGCGTGAGCTCGGCAGTCTCAGTGACGATTCGTTTGCGGTACTTTACGAACGGTTGTCTGACAATCATTCGGTTCATGACTGGAGATTGCATTCGGCGCAGAAAGAACATGAGCGTCGTCAGAAGGTGCGTACTGTACCCGGACCTGTCTGAACCGTGTTTCCATATTCCCGTTATGAAGTAAAGATTACGGTCGCGTGAAAACGCGACTTTTTTATATACCGAATAAGCTCGAAGAGAATCAGAAATTTTATGTCGTGAGTTCCTTAAAAACTAGGTCTACCACAAGAGTATTCCCGTTTTTATAGTCGCAAGCTCCTTAAAAACTAGGTCTACCACAAGAGTATTTCCGTTTTTATAGTCGTTCCACTCCTTAAAAACTAGGTCAAATTCGAAATAGTCACGACGGGAGTTGATGTGCAAAAGTAACAGGTTTACAACTGCGCGGATACTTTGCCCTAGGGCAAGGGGCAAAGTACTCGCATAAATTCGAAATAGTCACTACGTTCGTTTTCTCATTCATGTATATAAGAGGGTAAAATCAATCCTCCACTACGGTACTATATATGTATGGATAACGAAGAGCAGAATGCTCGGCGCTTTTATGCGGTGAGCTATGACGAAGAAGAACCAACTGTCACCCTGGGTGCGTTTATTCCGGCACGCCCTAAAAAACGTGATGCGACATTTTCGTATACACCAGCCAGTGTGGCTGGGGAAATCAATGGCGTACGCAGTCCGTACATCCTCTCTGTGAAAGTCATTACGATGATGTTTGCTCTCCTGCTCTGTCTCTTTGCCGGTCGAGCGACCGCACCCTATATGAGGTCTGTTGGGGCGACTCTCGGTGCTCAGTTAGCGGCGAGTAAGACTGCCATTGTGCCGGTGCCAGTCATTGTACAAAACCCGTACACAGCAAAGCAGGAGCCGTTAAATTACGGGGTGCAGGTGGCTCTCTCTGAGCCGAATTTTTATATTGAAACGCGGGATGCCTTTATTGAAGGTGAAAAAACGTTTATTGAAGCAGACCTCACGACAATGCAGCTTCGTTATTTTGATAAAGGAGTCATGCGTGAGCAGGTACCAATTGTTTCAAAAGGACAGAAAGGGTCCTGGTGGGAGACCCCGGCTGGTCTGTATGAAGTAAAGGATAAAAAAGAAAAGCAATTTTCACCATTCGGCCAAGTAAATACGCCGTACGCGATTACTTTTCAGGGTAACTTCTCGATTCATGGCTGGCCGCAATTCCCAAATGGGGAACCGGTACCTGCAGACTATCCAAGTGGTTGTATTCGTTTAAGTGATGATGATGCTAAAAAGATATACGATCTGGCCATGCCGCACACACCGGTATTGGTACATGAAGCGCCTATCGTAGCGGACAGCTTTGTCTATGAGCCAAAAATTCCTGAACTGGCAACCCCGCACTATTTGATTGCTGATGTTGAAAGTAGTACGGTGCTTGCGAGTAGCGATTTGTCTGAAGCTGTCCCGATTGCCTCACTTACAAAACTGATGACGGCACTTGTCGCAGCTGAATATTTGAATCTCGATGAGACCATCGAAGTCACTCAGCCAACGTTTGTACAGTCTCTGATTCCGCGTTTAGGTGATCGAGACAAGGTTTCTATGTATAGCTTGTTACAGCTCTTGCTCGTAGAATCGTCAAACGAAGCCGCTGAAGTGATTGCAAACCAGGTGGGACAAGAGAAATTTGTAGGCTATATGAACGAAAAAGCGGCATCGCTCGGACTCGTGAATACCCATTTTGCCGATCCGTCAGGTCTGAGCGCCTCAAACACCTCGAGTGTCCGTGACCTACTCAGTCTCACTCAGTATATCTATAATAATCGAAAATTTATTCTCGATTTGACTGCAAACCAGGATTTACCTACTGCCTACGTGAGTGGTCAATTTGGTGAACTCAGTAACTTTAACAAAGTGGCTGGTCTCGATAACTTCCTCGGTGGTAAAGTAGGGGAAACGACTGCGGCGGGACAGACCTCAATCTCCCTCCATAAACTCCATGTAAAAGGAGCAGATCGAGTGATTGCAATTATCTTGCTCGATTCAAAGAGTCGTGGTGCGGATGTAAAAGAACTTCTGCAGTATGCACAAGACCGATTTGGTAATTAATTTTTTGGTATACTGTAGCTGATTATGACTTCGTTTGATCCTGAAAAAATTACCTTCTTTGCCAAGACTGATGCTCGTGGTAAGCATGTGCAGTTTGGTATTAAGGCCAAAGACCGTCAGCGCCACATGTATGTGGTCGGCAAGACTGGGATGGGTAAATCTACCCTGCTTGAAAACATGGCGGTGCAGGATATTCAGAATGGGGAGGGGATGGCGTTTATTGACCCGCACGGTTCTGCTGCTGAGACCTTACTCGAATATGTTCCTGAACACCGGGTAAACGACGTTGTTTATTTCGCGCCGTTTGACCTCGATAATCCGATTTCTTTTAACGTGATGGAAGACGTTGGTCAGGATAAGCGACACCTCGTGGTGTCGGGACTCATGTCTACCTTTAAGAAAATTTGGGTAGACGCTTGGAGTGCGCGTATGGAGTACATCCTAACCAATGCCCTATTGGTACTGATTGAGTATCCAGACACAACACTCCTCTCGGTCAACCGTATTTTTAATGATAAAGCCTTTCGCTTGAAGGTGGTTGATTACTGTACTGATGCAGCGGTAAAGTCATTTTGGGTTGATGAATTTGCTAACTACACAGAACGATTTGCTGCCGAGGCACTACCAGCGATTCAAAATAAAATTGGTCAGTTTACGGGGAATCCACTGATCCGTAATATCATCGGACAACCACACTCCAGTTTCGATTTTCGTGAAATGATGGACAAGAAAAAGATTGTGATCATGAACCTCTCAAAAGGTCTCATTGGTGAAACGAATGCTAATTTGCTTGGGTCAATGCTCACTACCCGTATATATCTCGCTGCGATGAGTCGGGCTAATTTGCCTGTGGCCGAAATGAAAAAGATGCCAAACTTTTATTTCTACGTGGACGAATTCCAATCGTTTGCGAATGCCACATTTGCCAATATTTTGTCTGAGGCGCGAAAATACCACCTCAACCTCATTATTGCGCACCAGTATATCGAACAAATGGAAGAAGAAGTGCGAGATGCGGTGTTCGGAAACGTTGGTACGACTATCGCTTTTCGGGTTGGTCCATTTGATGCAGAGACGCTTGAAACCGTATTTACGCCTCGTTTCCTCGCG
Organism: Candidatus Kaiserbacteria bacterium; assembly: GCA_031423775.1. Taxonomy (GTDB): domain Bacteria; phylum Patescibacteriota; class Minisyncoccia; order Phycocordibacterales; family UBA918; genus OLB19. The sequence continues at coordinate 8,069 of JANPGF010000057.1, forward strand.
GCAGATTTGGTGAATCTTGGATTTGCACAGATTTACCTCACTCTTATGATCGATGGCATTGGGTCTCAACCGTTCTCAGCGGTGACGTTACCTCCGATTGCACTGCCGGCTGTATCTTGTCGTAATATGGTAATTGCTGCCAGCCGTAAAAATTATACCCATCCCCGCGAAGAGGTGGAGAAGATTGTGCTGGAATTACACACACCAGTCAAAGAGGAGAAAAAGCCGCCAATGGTAAAGCCTGCGGTAAAGGTAAATGGGGTAGTGTCTGTCGTTGACGAAAAAAAAACGACTGGTTGGAACTCCCCGAAACCTTCGACGACATCGAGCCGACCAGCCATTCCTAGACCAGTTCCTGCTGCAACCCCAACAACAACTGCGACAACGACAGTTACTGCTACAGCAGTTGCTACTGAATCAGTCGTAACAACGGTAGAGTCAGTTCCTACAACAACACCTGCAATTGCTCCAACTCCAACTCCAACTCCAACTCCAACTCCAACTCCAACTCCAACTCCAACTCCAACTCCAACTCCAACTCCAACTCCAACTAGTGTTTCTTCCCCAGTAGTTTCGCCTGTCTCTCGAGAAGATCGGGGGCAATCAAATTCGACCACTCGTCGTCCGGTAACACCGATTATGGCAGTAACGGTTAATGGTCGAAATACTCCCCGGACACAAAATTCTCGGCCGCCTGGTCCTTCGGCAAATCGGCCAGCACCTAAAGCAACGGCTTCTGTCGACGATCTCAAAAGTATTTTAGCCCGCATTGCAAAAACCCCCGCTGAATCCGAGAAGCCTAAATCACCACTAGCTAATAAAACTGGCGCTGCTCCATCTGCGGCTGCGGTGTCTCCATTACAGGCCGCCCTGGCTTCTCTTGAAAAAGTTGATCAGAGTGCACCACGTGAATTACCGCCTAGACCTGTGTCGGCTGCATCCCTGCCGCCACTTTCTCATGTTGACCGAATCACGGCAGAATACATGGCAGCAGAAACGGAAGCTGCCTTTGCCGCCCTTGAAACCAAACATACACAGAGTGTTGCAGCAGCCCCCGTACCTGAGTCGTCACCAATCGTGTCTCCCTTCACTCCTCAATCAGTGACCGCTAAGACTGAAAAAAAAGTAACAACTGCGCATCATAAACCGAAGTCAGATGAGGTGGATCCGAAAAAGGTAGCTAAATTACTGAAACATGCTGGCAATGAACGCTCACCATTCCGATAGAATAGTTTAAAAACCTTATCTGCTGCGTTGTCTTCGTTGCTCAAACAGTCAACGTACAAAAAGTACGTCTCGTGTTTTCGTTCCTCTCTTCCTTACAGGAACTGTCCAGTCATTGGCTCGTTTATTTCGCTGCTCTCGCAAACCACCTCAATGACTCTTGCGGAAGCTGGCCGCTTCCTCACTTGCATCTAAGGCTTTTAATTCTATTCTAAATAGTAAGGGGTACCTTATACTGTGGGATTTGATACTATAGAGGGTATGCAAAAAACGATACTAGTTACGGGCGGGGCAGGGTTTGTTGGTTCGCATCTCTGTGAGCGTTTGGTATCTTTTGGGTTTCGGGTTATTTCACTTGATAATTATTTTACAGGGAGCGTTGATAATCATGTAGCTGGCGTTGAATATCGAGTTGGTCATACCAAGGATATTAGAGCACTCGTGCCAGAACAGATTGAGGTGATTTATCATTTGGGTGAATATTCACGAATTGCACCGAGTCTCGAAGAACCAGCGCTCGTCTGGGATTTAAATATTACTGGTACTTGTGCCGTTCTCGAATTTTGGCGTGCTCAAAAATGTAAACTAGTGTACGCCGGTTCATCCACAAAATTTGTCGAAGCGACTGAGGCTGGGGAAGTGGATGGTCGCGACCGTGCCCCTTATAATTTTGCGAAAGCGATGAATTCAGAATTGGTCCATAACTATGGTCGTTGGTATGACCTTGAGTATTCGATTGCCTATTTTTATAACGTCTATGGCCAGCGGGAACGAGCAGGGCAGTTTACTGGCGCGTATGGCACAGTGGTTGAAACATTTCGACAGTGCGCACTTGCACATACTCCGTGTACTATTAATGGCACTGGGGAGCAGACACGTGCCTTTACGCATGTATCTGATACGGTTGACGCACTCATTATCATTGCCGATAAAGGTGGACGAGAAGAGTATGCTATCTCTGCTCGAGAAGCATACTCACTTAATCAGTTAGCGGATATGTTTGGTCTGGAAAAACAGTATAATTCCGCCACCGCATCGACTCGTTCGTCAGGAGCAGATAATACATCGAAACTTGAAGCTCTCGGTTGGAGTCAGCAGCATACACTCACAGAATACGTCAAAACTTCCATTGGTTGATTTTTCTGTTTTCTATTGTACTATGTCGGTAGTATGATCAGGAGGGTTTGATGACACATCTCGTACGTGAAGATCTGAAAGGTGAGTACATTGAGGCAACAATGAAACCGATGCCAAATGGTGAGGTACGTTGCCGGCTAAAGTCAAAAACTACGCTTGATATGCAGACACGCGCTGTGCATGCGACACGTGCTACCAGACTGTCCTGGCAAGGTCAGTTCCATCGTCATCTTCATCAGAAAGAGCAGTACTTGGTTGTACAGGGCTCAATTGCGTCGGTAAGCTGTTCGTTTGATGGTAACGATCCGACTGTCACTGGGAGGCTCCATAGTTCTGGAACAATTGTGACGTTTTATGCTGGTGTGTGGCATGACATCTTGACCACCCCTGGTTCGGAGTTTGTGACACTGCAGATTGCTGAGTCTGATACTGATGTTGAAGGTGATCGGGAAGTGATGTCTGAAATCCCCGAGGCCGTAACAGCTGAAAAAGAACGACTATTCAACTTTTTGTTTGAGAGGTACTGAGAGATCCCAGCGCACAAATTCGTGCGCTGGGCTTTATTTTTTTGTATACTACATGAATATCTATGACACAAAAAATTCTTATTTTCTCGCTCGCGTACTATCCGAGTTTTGTATCAGGAGCTGAGGCGGCTGTCAAAGAAATCACTGAACGGATTTCGCCGGATGATATTTCTTTTCAGATGATTACGTTACGGTTTGAACCGAACGCTCTTTCGGTCGAACAGATTGGTAATGTACTGGTGCACCGCGTTGGGAAAGGTGGTGGTAAGTTTGATAAGGTGTTGTTTTTATTCAAAGCTGCCTCGAAGGCTCGTCAGCTCCATAGAGAAGTGCAGTTTACCGGCATGTGGGGACTCATGTCATACATGAGTATTCCAATTACGTTTGCTCGCATGCTCGGCGTACGAGTGCCGTATGTCATGACGCTCCAGGATGGTGATCCTTATGACAAGGTATTTAAACGAAAATCTATTCTCCCGTTTGTACCATTTATAAATCAAGGCTTTCGAAAAGCGAGTGTATTTCAAGTAATTTCAGATCATCTCGCTGCCTGGCCAGGGATGCGTGGCTATACGGGTCCTGTCGTCAAGATTTTCAACGGTGCCAATCCCGCCGCTATCAAAGAAGACTCGTATACTGAGACTGAAATTACTACTCTTAAAACTGAACTAGGAAAAAAGGAGGGTGAAATATGGCTCGTCAACACCGCCCGTTTGGTTCATCAAAAAGCGTTCGATAGTGTGATTCGAGCATTGCTACTTTTGCCAGCACACATAAAGTTTATGGCAGTGGGGCAGGGAGAGGAAGAACAGATGTTGAAGACGCTCACCAAAGAATTAAGTCTCGAAGATCGAGTAATTTTTACGGGACAAGTTGATCGGTCGGTGGTGACCAAGTATCGACTGGTGAGTGATATTTTTGTCATGCCGAGTCGGTCGGAAGGATTGGGAAATGCAGGGTTATCAGCCCTTGCCTCACGATTACCATTTATTACGACCGCGGCGGACGGTCTCGCTGAATACTCATTTGCAACAGATGTTGAAAGTCCGTATGGCCGAACAGCATGGGTAGTACCAATTGACGATTCACAAGCGATTGCTGACGCGGTCGTAGATATACTCGCACATCCTGATGAAGCGCACCGAGTTGCGGATAACGCTCGGCGGATGGTGGTCGAAGTCTATAATTGGGACGTGATTGCGAAAAAGATGCAGATCGAAGTATTTTCGCTGCTTACTAAATAATTATCTGTATGACTCTCTACCAAACTGCCCTGACGCTCGCTGTAGATGCGCATGCCGGACAAATTCGCAAACATAATGGCACACCGTATATTGTGCACCCGATTATGGTCGCTCGGATTGTTGAGGCGGCTGGTTATACTGAAGATGTTGTGTCAGCCGCCCTGTTACATGATGTGCTCGAAGATACTACAGTGACAGCAGAAACTATCGAAACTGTTACTGGTACTGAGGTACTTCATATGGTGCAGGCTCTCTCTGAAGAGAAGGGAATGGAATGGCGAGCACGTAAGGCGTTGTATATTGAAACGGTGGTGGCTGCAGGTGAATCAGTGTGGGCTATTTCGGTATCAGATAAAATCCATAATGCGGAGTCACTTCTGGCTTTTCATGCAGAAGTGGGGAATCAAGCGTGGAGTGTTTTTAATAAAGGAAAAGCCGATAAAATCTGGTTTGAAGAAACATTGCTGGCGGCGTTACAAAAAGTCTGGCAACATCCTTTGTTGGAACAATATGCGGCACTGGTACAGAAGATGCAGTTGTTAGAAGCTTAGTGGAGGCCTTTCTGGCGGCGTTTTTCTTCGTCACTGCGGAGGTTGTCGCGAGTGGTTTGGTAAGCCGTTACAATGTCCCGTGAGACACGCGTGTTGTGTAATTCAGCAGTGAGTACATCGGTCCAAAATTGTATCCGGGTTGTATTGAGTGTCAGCAGTTCGTTCTCGCTTCGGCCTAGTGTCTTTGTGTAGTAGGTAATGAGCTCTGCGAGACGGAACAATCTCATTAATTGTAATGACTCGCGTTCTTCAGGTGCTCGGTTTGCTTCGACATAGTCCAAAAGTGTATTTTCGAGGGCAGGGTTGTAGAGCGTCATAAAGTTCAGAAATCGTGCCCAGCCCTCGTGTTTATTTCCAAAACGAATGGCAGAGAAATCGAGGAGGTAGAGCTGCTCGTTTTTAATCCGGAAATTATGAGGGACAAAATCAGTGTGCGTTAAAAAACCGCAGTACTGTTCGATACGTTCTTGCCCTTGTTCTAGTCTAGCTACTACCTTTTTTAGTAGTGTGTGTGCATCATGTGTTGTCGGTAATACTGAGATACCGCTTGCAAATTGAGTACCGAGCGTTAGGTAGTCGACACTGGTTTTGTACCCAAAGGTTTTTGAAATATGCCGCACGTGTCCGCTGGTTGTGGCGCGAGAATGTTCTTGCGCTTTGAATGATGTAAGAGCGTACGTAAATTGTTCAGTCAGGGGACGTTCCAAAAAGGTAGTGTCTTGTTCGATGTATTCTTGCACGTTGATGACAAACCCAGCCTCTTCGAGGTGGAGGAGTTCAGATGGAGCAGCAAATACGTTATATGCAAAATTGAGTTCATTAATGAGTGACCGACAAAGTCGTTCGTGCGTAATTTCATTTTTGCCTACGGTGTCACGTGTAGCTTTGATAATGACCGGGTGACCGTTCTGATCATTACCCCGCAGAATTAATTTTTGTCCGCCGACGGTGGTTACTGCTTGCATTAAAAATCGTTCCCCAATGGTATGCGGTTGTACCGTATCGAGAGTAAAGCCAGAGCTCGCCAGTATCGGCGAAAGCACTGCAAGCTCGCTTGCAATATAGGTATCCCAGGAGGCTTTGTTAGTGACGAGTACCATGTGTGAGGTATTTGTTAATTGTAGCGATGTGGTTCGTCCAGGCGGCTTCGTACCGGATTTCTGTCTGCGCTGGCTGCGGGATAAGAGGATGGATTTCTGGACGTAGTAATTGACCAAAGGCTCCGGTGAGCGTGACTGTTCCCTGTGCACGATATCTCAGCCAGCTATGGATAGATGCGTACAGTCCGGTGTGTGTAATAGTGTCTGAACTGAGGAGTAGTATCGGTTTTGTAGTAAAAAACGAGAGTGCTAACGCTGCAAGTTCCGTAGACGGGCCGTTTGTAACAATAAACCAATCAGTCGTTTTGCGTACTGAAAGAAGTGCTCGGAACATTTGCCAGAGGCGGGTTAGAGTACCAGCACGTTTATCAATAGTGATGAATAAGACGTTGTGTACCTGTTCGGGAAGGTGGCCAAAGAGTGCAACGGTGACCGTGTGCTCAGTTCCTAGTCTGGTGATGAGATCTTTGTGATAGCTCGCCACGTCGTGGACGTCGGGAGGAAAGAGTGGGGTGACAACCGTAAGGCGCATATGGAGTCTAGTATACCGCACTCAGTCTGGGTTCCGCCACGGCATTTATATGTCGTAGTTTCAAGGTGGGCAAAATGGTATACTTTGTTTTATATGAAGATTTTACTTGCGGCCGGTCTCTATCCTCCCGATATAGGTGGTCCGGCTACCTATGCGGAACTGGTTGCAACTGAATTACCAAAGCGAAATATTGAAGTCGCGGTCGTTCCATACCGACAGGTCCGCACGGTACCCAAAGTATTTCGCCATATAGCGTATGCTTGGAAACTCTGGCGCGCGAGCCATGATGTGCAGGCAATTTTTGCCTTGGATCCGATGAGTGTCGGAGTGCCGGCTCGGGTAGTTGCTCTGCTACGGCACGTACCGTTTGTAGTACGGCTCGGTGGTGATTATGTGTGGGAGCAGGGGGTGCAGCGATTTGGTGTCACCGATACGCTTGATGTCTATACTGCGCGGACTAACACTCGACCGCTTTCTGTACGTCTGCTCGCACGTGTACAAACCTGGGTAACACGCGGCGCGTCAGCTGTGATTTTGCCGAGTAAGTATTTAGAGCAAATCGTGCTCACATGGGGGATTGATCCGGCGCGGACACACGTGGTGTATAGCGCAGTCACTCCCTGTCAGGTGACCGAGACACGCGCTGATATTCGAACAGAGTATGGACTCACGAGTCCGGTACTCGTATCAATTGCTCGTCTCACACCGTGGAAGGGATTTCGAACTCTGATTGATGTAGTGGCGCGTCGAGTAGCACACGGGGACGTGACAACGCTCGTGATTGGTGGTGACGGTCCCGATCGTGCGGCGCTCGAACACTATGTGCATGATCGTGATGTGACGGCACATGTTCGTTTTACCGGCGCACTCACTCATGATCAGGTATTTCGCTATATCAAAGCAGCTGATATCTTCCTCTTGAATACTGCATACGAAGGACTCTCTCATCAGCTGCAGGAAGTGATGTCGATTGGGACTCCGATTATTACCACCCCTGTTGGTGGCAATCCAGAACTCATTACGGATGGTGTCGAAGGACTCTTGGTTCCGGTTGACGATGTAGCGGGTTTTGATACTGCGATCGACCGTCTATTGGCGGAGGCTGAGGTGTGTGACGAAATGACGGCTGCGGCACGAGCGCGTCTCGCTCATTTTGCTCCCGACGCTTCGATGAGTACTCTCGTAACTTTGCTTAAGAGTGTCGTGTAATACATATTTATATGCATGTGTTAGCAATTGGGTATGGGAAAAATTTATTTACAGCTGGACATCCGGAACAAGTGCGGCAGTTAGCCTGCGCTGCGGTAGTTGATGAGTATCACATGATTGTGTTTTCTCGTACGACTGAGGGGCTGCAGTCGCAACAAATTGGAAATTTCTTTATCTATCCGAGTGGTGGACGAACGAGAGTCGGAATGGTGTTTAGAGCGTATCTTCTCGGTCGGAAAATTGTTCGAAAATCGAACCGTCCATCCGATTTTGTAGTGACCGCACAGGATCCGTTCGAAGCTGGTCTTGTAGGGTACTTGCTCACTCGACTTACGAAATTACCCCTTAATCTCCAGGAGCATGGTGATTTTTTCAGTACAGAGAATTGGCGACAAGAATCAGTCATGAATACACTTCGTGCAAAAATGGGGAAGTGGCTGGTGCGCCGAGCTGACACCGTGCGAGTAGTATCGACGCGGATGCTCTCCACACTACAGCAGATCGGTGTTGTTCCGACAAAACTTCGGCTGCTCTCAGTTGAGGTACCGCTGCAACGTTTTTTACAAGCAGCAACATCAGATGTGGCCCGGAAACTATTTCCCACTGATTCCGTTATTATTCTGTCAGTAGCACGGTTGGTACCACAAAAAAATCTCACCCTCTTACTTCACGCATTTGCAAAAGTTGTTGCTCAACATTCACAATCACGACTGCTCATTATTGGTACTGGTCCTGAACAGTCAAAGCTCGTTACTCTGGCCTCAAAATTAGGACTGCTGGATAGTGATCGCCCGCTTGTGATGTTTCTTCCGTGGACCGACGATGTACCTGCATATATGAAAAGTGTCGACCTCTATGCTCTCTCTTCAAACTATGAAGGGTATGCTCGCGTGATCCCTGAAGCTATGGCATCAGGTTTGGCGCTAGTGTCGACTGATGTTGGTTGTGTCGGAGAGGTGTTACAAAATGGACAACACGGCCTCGTGGTTCCGGTCGGTGATGAGAATGCGCTCCACGACGCACTCTGCCGTCTCGTAACTGACTCGCGCCAGAGACTACAATTTGGACAAGCTGGTCATGCTGCTATGAGAGCAGCGGCTGCCGCAAAAAGCGAATCATATGCAAAACGCTGGCGAGCGGCACTACAGTAACATTTCTCTATACCGGTTGACATTTTTTTGTTCTAGCGTATATCTGTAGACGGAATAGAGTCTGGTCAGGAGGAAAATATGGCCCATACGCTAAGTACCGATGTTATCGATGCATTTGCAGCGGACATCCAAGATACGATTTTTGAAGCCCGTCGTTTGTTTGAAAAAAGCGACTTCACTGTCGAAAAGAAAGCTGACGATTCACCAGTAACTTCGATCGATACTACGGTACAGGTACTGTTGAAAGATATTTGCCGTCTCTATCTCGGTGGTCAGATTCACTTTGTGGCTGAAGAGCTGGAAACAGGTGAGGTGTTGACTAGTTCCGAAGGGAACCGGTGGTGGGTTACTATCGATCCAATTGATGGGACGACCCCCTTGTGTGCCGGTGACCCGAACAATGCTTGTATTGCACTGGGGATATTCCTCGACGGGAAACCTTACGCGGGATTTGTCGCCAAATTGGGTGATCTGAGTATCATCTATGGCGGCACTGGTATGAACGACATCGTGTACCAGCGTGATAACGGCACCAGTTGGACGAGAAAAAATATCGGCGCAAAAAACAAAATGTGCTGTATTGATCTCGCATCAGGACCGGCCGCTGATCCGGTGATGTCGAAGTTTATTCTGTCGGTCGTGGCTGACCGGACGCTCGGCGGGTATCCGTACAATGTTCCCAGTATTGCTTCGGCCCTGAAACTGATCGAGGGTCATGCCAAGTTCTTTATTGGCTCGAACAGCAAACCATGGGATGTCGGCGCGATTATGCCAATGCTCGAGTATCTCGGGTATACATTCCAGTCGCTCGAAACTGGTGAACCAATCGTGCTCGATGGATCACGAGAGACCGTCCCTGCCTTTGTGATGTCGACCGGTGGAGACTACGCCGAACGACTGATTGCGCTCTATCAAAAAATTGCGTCATCCGTCTGAAATAAAATACCCGCCGCACAAATTGTGCGACGGGTTTTACTATGGAATTTTCACGGGTGAATGAAGGGCTTGTCAGGGTTCCTTTATTCACCTCAAACGGTAGCCGATAATTTCTTGAACACGGCAGCCATAATCTTGCTTTCGAGTCTCCCGATCGCCAGGTACGCTGCCCACTCAATCAGATACCCTTTGTACGAAAGATCATCGAGATGGTCGGATACCTCGAGGATAGGAATTGCGTAGGCAGTGACGATACCTTCCTCCTTTTGACTCTCAGTTGGTTTCGGAAGATCAACCGCAATGATCAGTTCCATTCCGTATCGTTCATGTTGGTGGCCAGCGCTGTTGGCCAGGTACCCATGATAGAACGGTACGGAACAGAGAACGTTACCCACCCCCGCTTCTTCCAAAAGTTCCCTACGGGCGGTCAATTTTGCGTTCTGGCCCGGCTCTTGAATGCCTCCTGAGAGTTCTACCTGGACGTTGTGCCGCAGGCCAGTGCTGGTATTGTCATCAAGGAAGGGGAGGTGGGTGATTGGACGGTCTTGGTGAATGAGCACCATTTTTGCTCTATCGGCAATGTCTGCGAGTTGCATGACAATTGCTCCGAGGTCAGTTAACCCTTCAAATTGTATGGCTGTTTCCGTTGGCACTACGATAGCAAGTGCTTTCATGGCCAGTTCAGCACCATCTTTATTTCGGCCGAACACAATATCAGGAAAACTGCTGCCAGGACGGGTAAATTCCGCGTAGCGCAGATATGCTCGTTCGTGGGCTGGTTTCCACGCGGGGTCGATAGTATATCGCATCTGATTGTCCTCTCCTGTATACTAGTGCGCAAGGGGACCCTTAGCGTCACGTTTACTCTGGTCACCTTGTACCACTTTTTTTATACTTTAGCAAATTACGCGAATCGTATGTTCCATCAATCAATTATTGATCTCATTAATGACGAGCAGAAAATTGAAGCCCTCACCAAGGAAATTATTGATAATGGGTTCGTCGCCGTGCCGAATTTTTTTGATGCGGGCACCCTCGCTGAGCTCCATCGAATGGCGGCTGATCAGCGTTACCAGAATAAAAAAATGTCCGAGATTATGGACACGTTAATCGGTAAAATGGGTTTTAGTGATGAAATAATTACGCTCAGTCAAAAAATATGTGACGCCCGTTCAAAAATCACTGGAAAGCCAAAAATTGTCATAAATAAAGCAAAGCAAGCTATAGGACTTGCATATAAAAATGCAAATGACGCCACTAATGTTCAAACACCCTTTCACTATGATGGTGCATACATAAATCTGCTGTTTGCGCTCACTATGCCGCCACACCAAGGCAAGGGTGACGGCAACCTCGTGCTTTTCCCTAGTATCCGTGAACGGTATTCACCGTTTATGGCTAAAATTGTGTCTCGTATCCTCCGTCATTCAAAACTGGCACGCAGCATTTATGGCTATAAAGAGGTCATCTATACAGTTGACTCAATGCATATTTTCTTTGGCGACATTTCATTCCACGGGGTTGAACCAATTAAAAGTGGGGAACGGGCAGTCATAACTATCAATAGTCACTGGTAGTTATATCCAGGAATGAAACTCCTCATCATTACCCAAGTTCTCGATACCGAACACCCAATTTTGGGGTTTTTTCACCGGTGGGTGGAGGAATTTGCGAGTCAGGTTGATGAGGTTCAGGTCATTGCTTTGCAGGTAGGAACCTATGACCTTCCACCCAACGTACAGGTTTACTCGCTAGGCAAGGAAAGCGGCGCTAATCGCCTAAAATATCTCTGGCGTTTTTATACGTATAGCTGGCAACTTCGTCATTCGTATGATGAGGTATTTGTTCATATGAATCAACAGTACGTGCCGCTCGGGTACCCACTTTGGAAACTGTTGAGGAAGCGTATCGGGCTCTGGTATGCCCATGGGGCAGTTAGCCGCTCGCTTGAAATTGCTGTGCGGTTGGCTGATGTCGTATTCACGTCAACTCCCCAAGGTCTGCAGATTGATACCCCAAAGCGAGTGATCGTGGGGCAGGGGATTGATTTTGCTCATTTTGCTCCTGCTTCAGCAGAACGACCAATGCGGGCGACTCTTGAACTGATAACTGTCGGTCGTATTTCAGCTAGCAAAAATCTGGCTACACTCCTCGCCGCATGCTCGCTGTTGCAGCTGCAGGGGGTTTCTTTTCATTTTTCAATTATCGGTACGCCCTTAACCGAAGTAGATATTCAGTATGAAAAAAACTTGCATCACTATTGTGCCGAAAATCACCTCATTGATTCAGTATCATGGATTGGTGGTGTGAATCAAGTCAAGTTGCCAGCGTATCTTCAGCAGGCTGATATTTTTATCCACGATGGGGCAACTCAAAGTCTCGATAAGGTGCTCCTCGAGGCGGTAGCAGCTGGATGTGTAGTGCTGTCTTCAAATGCGGCGTATACGGCGCTCACATTGCCACTTGCGCCACAAAATCTGTTTATGAGTACTGACAGTAGTGCTTTGGCAGCTCGCATTATTGAATGCAGTCAGATGTCAGAAAGCGTAAGGTCTGAAGTTATGTTACCAATTCGTCAAGTCATACAAAAAGAACATAGTATCCAGGGGCTAATCGCAAAAATAGTCGCACACTATATATGTGTATAAGTCAATATGATGTATCTATAGCAAAGTGATAGCATATAAATATATAAGCGTAATATATTAAGTATGAGTTACCAGTTCGTATTAAAAAGTGCATTGAACCGTCGATATTCGTTCGGTCTGAAGGTGGTAGTAATGATTTTAATATTAGCAGGATTAAGTTTTGTGTTTGATTCCTCGAGTGCATTTGCATCAGAAACAGAAAAAAATTACTGTTCAACATCAGAAAAAAATAAACAAGATTTACCACTCGAACTACACAGCCAACTTCAGCAGTATGTTGGCATTACTGATGCTAATCAGATTGGGCTAGGTATAACTGGTGATATGACAATATCTCTGTTGGTGAAACCAACAACACTGTCTGGGAATATGACTTTAGTGTCAAAATGGCAGCATGTAGCTAAAACATCCTACCTGCTATTTATTGAACAGGGTAATCTCGGAATTGCCTTAAATTCTTCAGAAAGTGGTTTTGGTTACAAAGTCTTTTATGCGCCATATACAAAAAATGCAAATGAATGGACACATGTAGCAATGGTTTATACTGCAGCGAGTGGGACAGTTGAATTTTTTATTAACGGTGTATCGGTAGGTAAGTCTGCCGACTATGCAATGCCGACCAGCATCGCTAATTCGCAAGCCAATTTTATGATTGGATCTCGAGAAAATCTCGATACATTTTTTGATGGAAAAATCGATGATGTTCGTATTTGGAGCCGCGCTATGTCAAAAGGTCAAGTTAACCAACTATATACACATCCGAAGAAGTTTAGTGGTGATAATTATCGTCTACAAGGATATTGGAAATTTAATGATGGTTTAAAAGATGAATCTGCAAATAGCAACAATCTTTCGATTGTTCTCTAATTAAAGGCTAACACATTAAACATACAACACCATACGATTAAGTATGGTGTTGTATGTTTAATTTCTGTTATAATGCAGCTGCAAAATACTTTGGCATGCACTTACTCTTTATCTTTTCACCTAAAATTGCTTGGCAGCTGTCCGGCAAGTCAGCCATAGCTGCTTTGCGAATCTGTTTGCTAATGTGGTTATTTATCTTTAGTAGGAAACTATTACGTAGCATTGATGATTTTAAGATATGTGGTGAGTATAATGGTATGCCAATCGTTTTATATCTCAGATCACTAATGGATGTAGGTGTACTGCTTGAAGTATTTGTGGATAAAGAATACTCCTGGTGTCCAGTCAGCAATCCTCAGGTTATTATTGACCTAGGTGCACATTTTGGTGACACCGTTTTGTATTACCATGCTCTTTTCCCAACTGCAAAAATTATTGCAGTTGAGCCGTCGGCTGAAAATTATGAACGTTTAGTTAAACATGTAGGTCATATTCATAATGTTACATTAGTTCACGCTGCAATCGGTCAGGTTGATGGGGAGGTTGTTTTGCATCTCATGTCAAATTCTCTTGGTCATTCAACCTCAAATCGCGCAGGATCCGATTCAATGATTACTGTACCTCAATTGTCATTGGCTAGTTTATTGCAATTAAATGATATAATAAAAGCTGATTTAATTAAATTTGATATTGAGGGGGCAGAATTTAGTTTATTTAATCAATCACAGCCAGAAATATTTGCTAATGCTTATATTGGTGAAGTTCATAATGATTTAAACGATAAAAAATTACCGCCAGTGGAGAATTGGTTTACTGAATTTAAACTTTCCAGTCAACCTATAAAGGAAAATAGATTTTTATTAAAAGCGTTTCGTTAAAATTTTATTTATGAGTATTGCAGAAGCTTCAATTATTCGAGGACGTGAGTATACACTACTCTCAGGAATGACTTTGGATGGTGTAATTTTAGATGTTGGGGGAGGGAGAAGGTCCGGTTATCATGAGTTAATCAAAGGGAATCATTCGTTTTATGTAATTAATCTTGATCCTGGTTGTGATCCAGATGCTTTTGTAGATATCGAAAAACCTTTTCCAATTGAGAGTGAAAAGTTTGATCATGCTATCTGCTTAAATGTAATGGAACACATTTTCGAATTCGATCATGTATTTCGTGAGCAGTTACGTTGTGTAAAAAAGGGCGGTACGTTAATTTTTGCCACACCAATGGTTTACCATATCCATGGTTCGCCAGATGACTATTTGCGATATACAGCATCGGCATATCGACGGTTGGCAGAAAAGTATAATTGCAAAATTATTTTAATCGAACCTATAGGTACAGGAATTTGTTCATTAATTTTTCAAACTATTGAAGGTGGAATTCCAAGAGGATTCTTAAGAAGAATTGGTAAGTCTATTGCTGTAAATTGTGATTTTGTTTTAAATAAAATTTCTAAAAAATATAGAATTCTTACAGAAAGAGTACCTCTGGGCTATTTTGTTATTTTAGAAAAGAACTAATCGTAATATTTAAACCGAGGCTAATGTTTATTGTAGTAGTTAAATAACTATTTCATGAATTGCAGCGTTATATACAGCGAAACTTATTAGACTGATATGAAACTGTATTACGTCGTTAATGCTCGGCTGCCGAATGAAAAGGCGCATGGGATTCAGATTGCGAAAACGTGTGAGTCCTTTATAGAGGCGGGGAAGGAGGTCGTTCTTGTTGTGCCTAATCGTCAGCACGTGTCTCAAAGTATGCAGGAATTTTATGGGCTACGTACCGCAGTGCCGATTGTGTATTTACCATGTATTGATTTATATACAAAAGGTCGGTTTGGTTTTTTCCTCAGCTCACTCTCGTTTATTACGAGTTATCTGGTGTATTTCATCATAAAAATTGTACGAGATGAAAAGTTCGTTTTCTATAGTGTTGATATGGATACCTTTTCTATGACACTGCTTGCGCTTCTGCCACGACGTTTTTTCTCTGAATTACACGGTGCGCGCAAACCAAATCTAGCAACGAATCTTTTTTTTAAATGGAGTGCCGGTATTATCGCCATTAACACTGCAGTACAAGAGGTGGTGCGTGAAAAATTCTCGCAGACTGTGCCAGTGTTGGTAGAGCCAAACGGTGTAGATGTGGCGGCGTTTGATATTGGAATGTTGCAGACTAGAGCGCGTACGACTATTGGTTTGCCGGATTTGGACGGTAAACCAATGGCACTTTTTGTGGGTAGATTTTATGGGTGGAAAGACGTGGGGATTTTAATCGAGGCAGCAACTGTTGCGCCAGATATTCAGTGGTATGTGATTGGAGGGAGCGAAGCAGATTTTCTCCGGGTGACTGGACTCACCGCCGTTCCCTCAAATTTAAAAATTTGTGGTGACAAACCTGCTCGCGAGGTACCACTTTGGGTGGCGGCATCAGACACGGTTCTAGCACTCGGGACACAAAAAAATATTGACTCGTGGCGGTTTACGTCTCCGATGAAAGTGTTTGAATATATGGCTTCGAAACGGCCGATTGTGGCCAGTCGGACGCCTGCCCTCCTGAGTATTTTGAACGAAAGTGAGGTATACTTTTACACGCCTGATGACGCAGCTGACTTGGCTGCTAAGGTACGAGACGCAATTGCGCACAAGCGATCTGACGTAACGGCTCTCGCTCATGCCAAGGCGCTCACTCATGCCTGGGACAAGCGAGCTGCGCGTATTCTTGGATTTATCGACCAAACCCGTAACATTTAATTTCATGAGAAAACTGACAAGTGCACCGATGGATGCGTTTTACCGAGCAAATGCGACAGATGCCAAAGTGCTGGATGTGGGGTCAGCTGGTGGTCGTAACAAAGAATATTTTCCGAATAGTCTTACAGTTGATTTGTTTCCTGATAATAATCCGGACGTGGTGGCAGATGCACATGATTTACCCTTTGCAGATGCCTCGTACGATACGATTGTGTGTAAAGAAGTGCTTGAACATGTAAAGCGGCCACAAGTCGTGATTGATCAATTCCATCGCGTGCTCACCCCGGGCGGAAAACTCATTCTCTCGACCCGATTTCTCTTTCCTATTCATGAGGCTCCTCATGATGGATTCCGCTTTACGAAATACGCCCTCCTCGATTTATTTAAAGATTGGAAAGAAGTGAAAATTATTGACGAAGCTGATCCAATTTTAACGATTGTAATTTTGATTGATCGAATGATTTATCAATCAGATTTCCGTTTTAATAAAATCTCTAAAGGGTTACTCGTCTTGATTACGTACCTCATTTTGCCATTCCGTCATTTGTTACTACGGCAGTATGGTGATGTACGAAAAAGCCAGCCAGTTGATTCTGCGTTTACGACCGGATACTACGTAGTTGCCAAGAAATAAGTAAACGGCGCCCCCCCCACTCGCATTCCATCCACATGAAAAAAGCAAAACAAACCGACGTCTGGTTTTTCGTGGGTCACAGTATTGGTGTCACACTCCTTGCTATCCATACGCTTGAAGCGGCGTATTTTGGTTTGCCAGTAAACGAACGAGGACGCTGTTTCTTGGTCATTAATGGAGATAAAACGCAACTCTATCTCGACCTGATTGATCAGTACCCACATATCACACTCGTGACGCTCAGTCGTCGCAGTATGCCAGATTTAATTCGCATTCTAGCTCGTTCTATTGGTAGACGGCAGGTAGTGCTCCATCCGTTATCGTTTGGTTCAGTGCATCCGCTTCATGCGCTCTTAACACTCGCCATTACCTGTCTGCACCCGCGTAGTCGATCGGTGGTTCTTGATGAAAGGTCGTGGTATAACTGGTTTTGGTTTACTGATGTCTTGCCGCAGAAACTCGATCAATCGATTTTTACGTCGATGGAAGAGGCAGTAATACATTGTGAAATCAAAGTTACCGCGAGACATCCACAGTTACTCCACGCGGTAACTCCAGTTCATTCGGCATTGGCAAAGGTGGGGAAGCCATACATTGTCGTCCATCCGTTTGCCGCAAATCCGATTCGTTCATTACCAAAAGAACGCTGGGAGGATATCTTTGATTTCATTACGAGTACGTACCCTGATCATCAGTTAGTAATTTCAGGCGGGCCGTCTGATCGTGCCGTGGCATTGGCCTTTATTCGACCAAGCTATAAAAATGTCTTTTATACTGAAGATATTATCACTACTTTTTTGCCAAAAATTGGTCTGATTGATAATACTGCCCTGTACGTAGGTGTAGATACAGGACCAACCCATCTGGCTGCTCATTTGGGTGTTCCTACCATTGTGATCGGGAATAACTCAAATCCGTGTTGGCTACCAACGTATAATCCAGAAGTTACCATCCTGATGCACACTGAACATTGTACGTGTACGAATGACAAAGGCGGGAATTGTCGAGAGACGGTAGACGGAAAAGTGTACTACCGCTGCATGATAGAAATTACTCAAGAAGAAATTAAACAGCATATAGCGGCCCGATTAGCATAGATATCTTTGTTTAATGTATGGCCACGTCTGCCTAATAAAATAAATTGTTCGGAGGATGTGCTACTTTGTGCTATGATGTCGCAAATTATTGCTGAAGTCCATGTATGCATAAAAGCTTTTATCGACCTGACATCGATGGTTTGCGCGCCATCGCAATAATCGCTGTTGTACTTTTCCATGCAAAATTGTTTGGTTTTTCAGGTGGGTTTGTTGGTGTTGACATTTTCTTTGTTATTTCTGGTTTTTTAATTACTTCCATTTTACAACGTGAACTCGAATTAGGAACTTTTTCATTTTTGCAGTTTTGGGCACGTCGAATAAGGCGGATTTTCCCGGCACTTATAACGGTAATACTTGCAACGTTTGTTGTTGCAAATTTGTTTCTATTATTCCCTCAAGATTTTCTAAATTTTGGCAGATCTTTACTTTTACAGAGTCTGTTTCTATCGAACTTATTTTTTTTACAACAACAAGGTTATTTTGCTGGACCAGCTGAAACATCCCCGTTATTACATACCTGGACACTCTCAGTTGAAGAACAGTTCTATATTATTTTGCCCTTCCTTTTATATTATGTACGGAAAATTTTTAAAAAAAGAGTACCTCTAGTGTTATGTTTGATAGGCATAGTTTCATTTGCAGTCAACATATATTTGGTACATTTTGCGCCAGGAAATAACTTTGCAGTACCATTTATACCAAATATTTGGGGTGGAGCAATTAACAGTACGGCCGCCTTTTTTTTGTTACCATCTCGGATTTGGGAATTTATGATTGGAGCTCTCATTACTCAGTTGCCAACAGTAATCAATATTTCAAAAAGAGTAATTGAAATACTGAGTGTAGTGGGTGTACTAGCGATTGGGTATGCAGTGACTCAGTTTAATAGTGGAACACTATTCCCTGGAGTGAATGCTTTACTCCCAGTGCTGGGTGCTGCTGCAATTATTATAGCGGGTACATATCGGGTGACGTTTGTAAGTAAAGTACTTTCTTTACCAGCGTTTGTTTGGGTTGGGCTGATTTCATATCCGCTCTATTTATGGCATTGGCCAACTTTAGTATTTGCTCGAATCATATTTGGTTCCTTGTCTACAATACAGCTCATTCTCCTGGTGGCGATTTCAGTTGGTATGGCATGGTTAACCTATAAGTATATCGAGGCGCCTTTTCGTGAGAAAAGATTTCTTTCTGGATCTGTACAGATACTAGTTGCAGGTTTTTGTTGCTTGTTAGTGATGGGGATGTCCGGGTATATGATTAGATTTAGTGATGTTTCTTCTCGGGTGCCAGATTATGCGATTGATTTTAGTGGTCTAGCTTTAAAACAAGGTCCTCGGTATATAGAGTGTAATCGGACAAAAACATCCACAACTATTCTGCGAGACGGTCCGTGTTTATTGGGTAGTGAAAATAGTGAGGTCTCGTTTGTTCTGTGGGGAGACAGTCATGCCGGCGCTATACTAGATACGGTTGACACTTTAGCTAAACAAAATCATGTGAGAGGCGCTGCTTTTAATAGCGGTGATTGTATACCAATAATTGGTGTCTCACGATTTCCTGTTCGGGATGAGTGTCAGGCAATCAAGCAGCAGGCACTATCGTATATTCAAAAGCATGATATCAAACATGTATTTCTCGTTGCGCGGTGGAATTCATATGTAGGAGAGGGTTCTACTGGGCCTATTATAGATATCTATTCGCCTGGTGTTTCAATGGCAGACTCTGAGAGAGTATTTACCGATCGCTTTGATGATATGTTACGCACTTGGACTGAGGATGGTCGTGCTATTACAATTTTAAAACAAGTGCCCGAGTTTTCACATTTTAATCAGCGTGATGCCTTTTATCAGTCAGTGAGAGATAAAATAGCTGTACCTATTTCCAATCAACCGTTTCATGACCATGAAAAGTACGCAGCATTTACCGATAAAATATTTTCTCAATTTGCCCAGCGATATAACGTGTCAATTATTGATCCGGCTGAAACTTTTTGTACAATTGTAAGTGGATGTAGATTCTACACAGATACTACTATTCTTTATGAAGATGATAATCATCTTAATTTTACAGGTGCAAACCTGTTGGCTCCTCAGTTGCAAAGTTTCTTTGATTCGGTAAGTATAGAATCGAGTTCCTCGCCTAAACTTATTAAGTCAGTATAGATTGAATAATTGCCGCTCACCTATGAGTAAGCATTGAGACATGGTACGATAAAATGTCAATACTGTATCAAGTAGTGGAGTGTACTATAATCGTCAGTACGTATGGCTTCACTTGATACTTATATGGCTGAGGCACTGGCGGTTTTTGCAGCTGTTGCGGCTGACGCTGAAACGCAGGCGGCCTGGACAAAAGCTCGTGACGTTATGTTAGATGCTCTAAAGGCTGGAAAGACGATTTTTGTTGCCGGTAATGGTGGGAGTGCGGCTGATGCACAACATTTTGCAGCGGAACTCACCGGCCGCTTTAAAGCGGAACGACGTTCGTGGCCTGGAATTGCGCTCACGGTAGATACGTCAGCCTTAACTTCTATCGGAAACGATTATGGTTTTGTCCGCGTGTTTTCGCGTCAGCTTGAAGGGCTCGGCCGCGAGGGAGATGTACTCGTGGTGATTTCAACAAGTGGAAACTCGGCAAACCTCGTACATGCGAGTGTGGTGGCGCAGCAAAAAAAGATGTCGGTTATTGGACTTCTCGGTCGTGATGGGGGAGTACTCAAGGAATTTGTCGATGTTCCCGTGATTGTGCGCGCGAGCGTGACCGCTCATATTCAAGAAGTCCATTTACAGATGTATCACTGCTGGTGTGTCGCCGTTGACGAGCTAGCATGAACAAGGAATTAATTACACAAAAACTTGCAGACGTTACTTCTCTCCGTATCGGGGTAATTGGTGATTTAATGCTCGACACGTACACCTATGGCCGAGTTGATCGTATTTCCCCTGAAGCACCGATTCCGATTTTGCAGATTGAAAGTGAAATGGCTGTACTCGGTGGAGCGGGAAATGTGTATGCTAATTTAGTTACGCTAGGAGTGAATACCATTATGATGGGTTCTGTAGGAGCTGACACATTAGGAATTAAACTTATCGATTTGCTTCTGACTGACACTGCTAAGGCCGTGCCACACCATATTGTGGTCGATCGAAACAAGCCAACCATTAACAAGCAGCGGATTGTTGCGGGGACACAACAGCTCCTCCGCATTGATACCGAAAATACCGCAACGTTGGATGATGCGCTCACGGATACGCTTATTAGCGGTATCCCAGTATATTTTGCAGGTGTAACCGCTATTTGTGTGGCTGATTATGGAAAGGGATTTATGACCAAGCGACTCGCTGAAGCGGTCATTTCTTACGGTATGGCCAATCGTATTCCGGTTGTTGTCGATACCAAACCAAAAAATATTGATTTTTATCACCACTGCACGCTCATGACGCCAAACGAAGGGGAGCTCATGCAGATGACGGTTTCCGGTACAGTCGCTGAACGCGCACAAGCGCTCGCCCGTGCGACTGAATCGAATGTGCTCGTGACGCGTGGGGGTAACGGTATGTTATATGCTGACGTGCGGAACGAGTCATCCAATTTCTCACTCCCTAGTTTCGCGACTGATGTACGAGATGTTTCCGGTGCGGGGGACACCGTCGTCGCCTTTGCTGTGGTTGGTTTGGCATTGGGGCTTGGTATGGAGGATGCGGTTACTCTCGCAAATCATGCCGCCGCAGTGTCCGTATCAAAGCCACACACTGCGGTTGTAACTGTGGCTGAGCTGCTCTCGAAACTTTCGGCGGCTGAATAATAGTATGATACGACCTGATTCCCCGAGTAAAAAAATTGTAACGCTCGCGGCTGCTGCCCGCCTCGCACGGCAGTATCAGGCTGAGGGAAAGGTCGTGGGCTGCATCAGTGGCTCATTTGATGTGATGACAGCCATTCATTTTAAGGCGCTTGAAGAACGGTCGAAAAAATGCGATGTCTTTTTTGTACTTCTCAACAGTGATAATTCGGTGCGGTCATATAAAGGTAAAGCCAAGCCAATTTTAAACGAGAGTGAACGGAGTTATATGCTCGTTCAATCGCCGTTTGTGGCACATGTGGTTATTTTTAATGAACTCACTCCAGTGGTGGTGCTCGAACAGCTACGACCAGATGTGTATTTAAATGTAGGGGAGTGGGGGCAGGAATGTGTTGAAAAACCAGTTGTCGAAAAGCATGGCGGCAAGGTCGTCATGTTTGACTTTGATGAGCCGGAGACCTGGTGCAAATCCACCACTCAATTAATTAAGCGCATTCAGACATCAGAAGCTATGCAGGTAGGAAAAGCAATTTTTCTTGACCGCGATGGTGTGCTCAATGAAAATAAAAACGGCTATCTCTATCGATTTGAAGATATCGAGTGGAAGCCGTATGTTGTATCGTCTCTGAAGGCCTTTGCGAAGGCTGGTTATAAACTGATTATAATTACCAATCAGTCGGGGATTGCGCGGGGATACTATACAGAAAAACAAATGCATACCTTGCACCGCAAAATGAAAACTTATCTCAAAGAACAAGGAGTTGTTATTGATGCGGTGTATCATTGCCCGCACGGTCCTACTGACGGGTGTTCGTGTCGTAAGCCAGGTATTGGTATGTTATTACAAGCGGCGACTGAACAAAATTTAAACCTAAGCAAGTCTTGGTTTATTGGTGATAGTGATACTGATATTATTGCCGGCCGTCACGCTAATGTGCACACGGTGTATATTGGAAATGAAACCGAGTATCCGGAACATACACTGCGTCCAAATCATTTTGTCACCAATCTAAAGGAGGCGCAAAAACGGATACTAACGTAATATAGGGCGTATGGCATTTAATTTGAAACAAATTTCTCGTGGTTTTGTCGGCAGAAATGCGCGACTAGTATATCAGACTTATGTGATGTTACTGATACAAAATCGATTTATTGCACCGGGGGCGGCCGGCACAGCTCGACTGTTACAGGCAAACATGGAGTATTCAAAACGCGCAAGCCTCCACGGTATGTTCAAGGAGATTTTCTTCGATCAAAATTATTTTATTCCGGCAACTGATGCGCCGCTTACTATTATTGATTGTGGTACTAATATCGGTATTTCACTTTTGTATTTTAAAACACAGGCACCAAATGCAGTGATTGTTGGGTTTGAACCAAATCCTCATACATTTGCAATCGTGTCCCGAAACGTTGCTGCAAATAATTTAGGGACGACTTTGCATAATGTTGGTCTCGGTGCTCGGCCAGAGAAGGTGACTTTTTTTACTGATGTAAAAGATTTAGCCTCCCAAAGTGCGAGTACGACCAAACAGCTTGGCACCAAGAAAAATTATACGCTCACTGAACTCGCAGTGCAGCTTGAACCCCTTTCGCAGTACATTACTGGGCCAATTGATATCTTGAAACTAGATATCGAGGGAGCTGAAGGTGTGGTCATTGATGAGCTCGTGGCGGCTAATAAATTACACTTGGTAAAAAAACTCTTTATCGAGTATCACTTTGATGGAGTAAACACCACGTATCCTCTTGGCAAATTGCTCTCGCAATTGGAAGCGGCTGGTTTTCTCTACGTCATTAATTCGGGGATTGAACTCCCGTACCATATTTCTGCAAAACTCAATTCAATTTGGTATAAGATTGTGGCGTGGCGACCAGAGGTATAATTTCTTTTAAGCTCGCGAATAGTGCATTACAAAGTAGGTCGTTTCTCTTGAGGGGTCTCATGTTCGTAATGCACAATCTCCTCGTATTCTTTAAAGAAAAACCAGACAATAAGGCCTCCGTGAAAGATTTGTTCGGTAAAGAGAGAGGCGACGACTCCCCAAACTCCAAGCCAAGGAACAAATACCAATGTAGCAATAAGTTTAGGCACTGCGGTCAAAAAGGTGATGTAGTAAAGCTCGCGGTGTTTGCTGTGGCTCACAAAGGTATCTGCGAGTACCTTGATTGGTAAAAAGAGAAACGCGAGACCAAGCACCTGCGCATAAAGTACAGACGATTCGTACTTTGGAAAAACGTAATGGAATGTGAGCGGTGTGAGAAGTATATAGCAAATGGTAAAGGGGATGATGATGGCGTATAACAGCAATAATTTGCGCGGTAAAGTTTTTTGGAGAATATGAAAAGAACGGTTCGTTAGTTTGGGTATTGCAATACTATTCATACTCTTAAACAGGTGTGTGAACTGCCGTTCAAAGTTCATAGCCAATAGGAATTCCGCGAGTGCAGCTGGTCCGGCAAACTGAAAGAGAATGAGTCGATCAAGATACGCAATACCACGACTGATGATGGCATCAATAGAGAGATGAACCGCTTCGTGGGTAAGGTGGGGATCGGTATCGTTATTCCGTTTGTAGGTACGACTCCAGAAAAAGAGTCCTAGGTTAACAATTGCGCTAGTAAGTAAATACGCCAGGAGCAAGATAAAAACATTGTTGGTGAGACAAAGCGTAATCACCATCACGATACCAGGAACCAGAATACCGGTGACGGTCGAGGTGCTCGTTTGTTTAAACAATTTTCGACCGTTCAAAAAAGAGATATAAATTTTTGCTGCAATGGTCACCATGGTCAAGAACGCACTGAGAGCAATACCAAACCCAAAGAGGTAGTCTCCTTTATAGAGGTAGAAGACGCCCATCCCAGCCCCCACTAACACTGAGGGGATTCCCCAGAGGAGAGCCTGCTTAAAGCCTGCATCGAGAGCGCCATCTTTACCTTTGGCTACTGAAGTAATGGCGGCTCGACCAATCCCTATGAGGGAGAAGGTAGTCAAGAACTCACCAGTGGTGAGGATATATTGGTAGGTACCGTAGGCCTCTTTGGAGAGGAGGTTGGCAAACGCAATTGAAGTTAGGAGAGCAATGCCAGTCACTAGCACTTGGCCAATTGCCATTGCACCACCACCAAAAAAGATGTAATGGACATCTATTTTAAGTTTCTTTTCAAGCTTGGTAAGTATTGGTAAAACTTTTCGTTTCAGTGAGTTTCGTAAAGACATGAAATATAGTGTTGCGCAACTGCTCAAATATGTAACTTTTGGTACTATAGAAAAGTTATCAGAGGGATACAGGAGGTAGGGAGGACATTATAATACCACAACACACAGTAATATTTATACGATATGGAAATTCAGTTCGGCAAGCAAAAATTCAATTTTGACGGTCTCTTTACGCTTGAAATGGCTAACAATCACCAAGGAAGTGTTGAACATGGCAAAAAAATAATCCAAGAATTTGGTACGGTTGTGAGAGCTGCCGGGGTGCGGGCAGCTTTGAAATTCCAATTTCGTAACTTGGATACGTTCATCCATCCTGATTTCATCAACAGTACAACGAACAAGCATATCCCTCGTTTTCAGAGTACTCGATTGTCGAAAGAAGATTTTGCTACGCTCGTAGCTGAAGTAAAAAAGGAGGGGATGGTCACGATGGCAACACCCTTTGACGAAGCGTCGGTGAAGCTCCATTCTGAACTTGGTATCGAAGTACTTAAAATTGCGAGCTGTTCGGCTAAAGATTGGCCACTCCTCGAAGCGGTAGCATCAGTCGGAAAACCAGTTATTATTTCTACTGGGGGGCTCACGATGAAAGAGATCGATAACCTCGTTAGTTTCTTTGAACACCGTCTCGTCGATTTTGCCCTGATGCATTGTGTGGCAATTTACCCCACACCAAACGATAAACTTGAACTCAATCAAATCGAGTTGATGCGCAAGCGGTATCCAAAAATTACCATTGGATTTTCAACCCATGAGGCACCAGATAATATGGATGCTATATTGATTGCCTATGCCAAAGGTGCGCGCATTTTTGAGCGTCATGTGGGTGTCGCTACCGATGATATTAAGCTCAACGCGTATTCATCAACACCAAAGCAAATTACCGATTGGTTTGCTGCGTACAGTCGAGCAATTCAGATTTGTGGTTCAACCACCGGTCGTGTTATTGATCAGGATGAGCGAAATGATCTCCGCAGTTTGATGCGCGGAGTCTATGCTAAGCATGATATCGCTGCTGGTGAAGTGTTGGGGGAGGATGATATCTTTTACGCCTTTCCAATTCAAGATGGACAGCTTAGTAGTGGCAGTTTTAAAGTGGGTTCTACCGCTGACCGAGCGTACAAACACAATGAAGCGATTACTACGCACCTCGTAATGCAGAAATTTACGCCACGTCAGGTCATTTACCAAGCGATTCATGGTGTAAAGGGAATGTTGAACGAAGCTCATATCGCGACTGGTATAGATGCAACCGTCGAACTCTCACATCATTATGGACTCGAGAATTTCGATAAGGTGGGAGCGGTGATTGTGGATTGTATCAATCGTGAGTATTGTAAGAAACTAATTATCCAGTTACCTGGCCAGAAACACCCGTATCACTTCCACAAGAAGAAGGAAGAAGCGTTCCAGGTGCTTTACGGAGAGGTAACGCTTGACCTGGAAGGACGAGAGCGCGTTCTCCATCCTGGTGATGTCGCGATTGTACAGCGTGGTGTGAATCATGCCTTCTGGACTGAAACGGGGGTTATCTTTGAAGAAATCTCCACGACACATTTTAACGGAGATTCGTACTACGAGGATAAATCGGTAAACGATATGCCGCGAGAGTCGCGCAAGACCGTTCTCCATAACTGGGGACGTCACCAATTTGATTAATCCGGATGACTACTTTATAAAACCACTCGCCAGATAATTCTGGCGAGTGGTTTTATATTAGGATTCAAAAACGTCAGAATCTCGGAGGCGGAAGAGCCCTTCGTCAATGCGCCTCTGGTCGAGGTGGTGACCGATAAAGCCAACTGAACGGGGAATAACAAATAAGGCGTTCATAAATTCCGTGTCCAAGAGCTCACTGATTTCTGCCGAGGTACATTTTTCGTATTCAACGAGGTAATCGAGAAAAACCGCAGCAACCGCCCCATCGATATTAAGAATTAAATTAGATTTTTTCTTGGTGGTTAGTTCTGCAATTGACTGCGCAAAGGTGCTGTACGTTTTTGCAGTGAGGTCCAGGTCAGCTTGAGCCAAAAGGGCTGCAACTCGAGCGTCAGGTCGGTAGATATTGTATTTGAGATGCCCTATACCCTGTATGTGCTCACGCTTTTTGCTTGCATTTGCCACCACGTCAGCGGGCGTTAGTTTTGCTTTTACACTCTCATACCATAGTGTGGCCGCATTATTCATAGCCCCACCAAATCGATCACCAATCGTGAGGATGCCAGTTGCGAGTGAGGATACCATATCTCGGCCGGCCCGGGTGGTGATGATGGTATTTGCAGCCCCTGAAACATGAGGTCCATGATCAATTAACTCAACAAAAATAGTGTCGGTTACTCGTACCAGTTCAGGCGACACTGTGCGACCGAGGAGTCGAGCGAGGATATGTTCAGTAAAGCTTCCTGTAGTTGTGCCGGTCACCTGTTTTGGTGCCGTGATGAGGGTGTGATGAGTATTGGCTGGTCGACCAGTCCAAATACGAGCAGTAGCGGATGTCGTGATTTTCTTTGGGAGGTGGGCGAGCTGCTCGTTAAAATCGGCAAAGGTGTCGCTGACGATAACCCCAGCGGCCCGGAGGGCGACTGATTTGGCGTTGGCTGTTTCATCAGGATTTTTTGCGAGGGCTTTGGCGTGACCAAATTGAATAACCTGATCACCTGATTCGTAGCGTCCTGCAATGTAGGCGTAGATGGGTTTGGTAATTTCACCGTTTTGTACAGCTGCCGCTAAATCGTATTCATCAGTCCCGCCAAGTTCACCAAAGTATATGATCTGTTCGGTTTGAGGATCGGCTTCGGCTGCACGAATCCAGTCGAGTGGCGAAGTGATAGGGAAGCGATCTCCGCCATACGCGATGGCAAAACTAATGCCCGCTCCGTGCGCGGTTACCTGGTACATGATTTCATTTACCATTCCGCCTGAACTACAAATAATTGCAGTGTGGCCTAGTGTGGTGCCGAGCTCTGTCACCCGAGCGCCAGCGATACCGCCGATTGCTCCTAATTTCAAGAGCCCGGGCACGCACAGTCCAACACCAGACGGCCCTGCAATAAATTTCTGGTTAGATGTGCCATCGCCGTAAGAGCTAATCAGTGCGAGCGCATCACGTTCTGCAACATTCTCAGCAAAAATATGGGCACCCAGTGCCTGCGGAAAATGGATAAAGAAGTCAGAGACCATACGGTACGCACCGCTTGCAGAGGTAATATTGAGAAGGAAATCAGGCGTGAGACCGAGGAGAACCGCTTCCTCCATACTAGGAATCACCGGAACTAATATTTCTGCGTTACCCCAAAATAGCTTTTGGCTTTTTTTGCCAACAGAGATAATGGCAAGAACGCTTGGCGTAACGCGGCCACTTGCATAATCAAAATCGAGGATTGATTGAACAATACGTTCATGGTTACCTGCTATCAGAATGGTAGGTGTTTTAGTCCGGAGATTTTTTATCATAACAAATTACGTTTAACGATTTCGCCAATAGCAGAGAGTGGTAGGTCAGGGCCATGTACTTCAGCGGGTATGTTGTGCGTAGCGAAAAATTCACGGAGGAAGTTGAGGGCGACATCTTGGTTCAAACCACCACGTCGGACGCAGACGGTGATGCCGGCTGTTTGGAGCTCTGGAATTACTTCACTGCATGCGTCCATGATACCTAGGAAGGTTTCTTTGATATCAGTAAAATTTGATACACCGCCAGCAATCAAAATAACTTTTTTTGAAGCGGAAGATGCTAACAGGACACCGAGAAGTGTTCTGACATACGCATAGGTTTCATCGCGCGTTGGGGCGCCACTATACTCACTGTAGTTGATAATCTCGGATTGAAGTCCAGCCGCAACCAGTGCATCAATAGTTACCAAACTGGCCCCGCCGCCTGAAAGGAGAGTGAGGACTGCACCATTTGGATTTAATACTTTGAGGTTGAGCGACGCCTGTGACCGTTCGTTCTGTTCAGCCACATCTTGTTCCGGTGGTGTGAGTGTCGAGGTTATAATGTGATCGGTACACCAGTCAGGTAGCAGGTTTGCTTTAGCCGAGTCACATTCAGCGGCCATGTCGAGCGCTATAAAAGTACCATTCTGTACGATAAACGGATTAATTTCCAAAAATGAAATATGAAAACGAGCCATGGTTGCGAGTACTGTCATGAGGTCGACGCCAGGCATCGCCGCGAGAATGTCCGAACTAGGACTGACACTGTGGGGGACAAGATATGTTTCAACACTCGCTGCATGTTCTTCGATAGCGACGCCGCCTGATTTTGAATGGAGGATAGTTGCACCCGTACGTCCAATATCAATACTGAGATACTGTTCTTCAGAATCAGTGTGCGGCTGCATAACTTCGACTATGCAGCGGTTATGTCCCAAGGCAAAAAATGCCTGCGCGGCAGGTGTGATTTCTGCTTTTGTTAAATTAACTTTGACCAGTCCGGCTAAACCGCGTTTCTTGATACCGGTATCAATTTTGAGAACAAAACGCGCAGTGTCAGGCAGTGACTCGAGGGCAACCGCAAGGGTGTCTGGGGTGAGGGTGGTGCCTGTATAAACGTCACCAAGCATCAGCTTTTTTGCTGCATATTCAGTTATTCGGATTCGTGCCATAGATAAACGTTATTTAATCATACTAACGTGATTTGTGCACATATATTACACTAGTGTCGTGATTTGACCGGCAAGTGAGGTGTAGTACACTAAAATCTCATTAGATAGTAAAAAACATCCTATGGCATACAAAGATAAACAGGTGTTGGCCATTATTCCAGCGCGTGGTGGATCAAAAGGGATTCCCGGGAAAAATATCAAACTGCTCGCGGGGAAACCTTTGATTGCGTGGACGATTGATGTAGCGAAAGCTTCAGGTTTAGTTGATCGAGTGATCGTGTCGACTGATGATAAGGAAATCGCTAAAGTAGCTCGGGCGCATGGAGCCGAAGTTCCGTTTATGAGGCCGGTCGAAATTTCGGGTGATCTCGCAACGGATGTAGAGTTTATTGAACACGCGCTCGATTTTATGGAAGCGACCGAAGGGTACGTGCCAGATATCGTGCTCCGTCTACCACCAACCTCTCCATTGCGTCAGGTCGAACATATTGATGCGGGAATTATGACGCTCGTTGATACTGAGGGGGCAGATGCATCACGGCCGATTGCTGAGTCGCCAAAACATCCTTATAAGTTCTGGATGATTGACGAAGATGATACCGAGTTCCTCCGCCCGTTTTTAGATACCGAATTTACTGGCTTTGCCGAACCACATAATATGCCGCGGCAACTCTTTCCGAAGGTGTATATGCATACGGGAGCACTTGATGCCGTATGGGTTAAAACGATTCGTGAACAAAAATCGACGTCCGGTAAAAAACTCGCACACTTTCCGATGGATATTGAATCTGCTAGTAATATTGATCATCCGATCGATTTCGTCATTGCAGAAGTGCTCATGAGTGAACGATTAAAGAAACGAGGAGACGAAACAGTAGAGTAACTTTTTACTCTTAAAAAAGGTTGTTATAGACATACCGCAAGGCAACAGAGATTATCAAACATAATATTTTCAGTATGACAAAAGTTTTAATTTATGGAGCGGGTTCAATTGGTAATCATTTATCTCAGGCCGCCCGTCGAATGGGGTTTTCAGTGACGGTGTGTGATACAAGTGCTGATGCTCTTGAGCGAATGAAAACTAGTATTTACCCAACTCGCTATGGTAAATGGGATGAAGCGATAACGCTGATCCAAAGTGATAGTGAGGTAAAAGACGGCGAATTTGATATTATTGCTATCGGTACTCCGCCTGACAGTCACCGAGATTTGGCCCTCAAAGCTATCAAATTTAATCCACGAATTTTACATATTGAGAAACCGCTATTTCGTCCGACCGATGATATCGAAGCGTTTGCCAAAACGATTGCCGAATATCCTGATACGATAGTAACTGTCGGGTACGATCATGCGATTGCGCCAAGTTTCCAAGTCTTCCTCGACTATATTCGTAGTGGCGCCTACGGAACGTTAATTACGGCTGATGGTGCGACTCGAGAACACTGGGAGGGTATTTTCAAAGCGCATCCATGGCTCGCTGGGCCGCATGATTCGTACCTTGGGTACACTAGTCGTGGTGGAGGATCAGCGTGTGAACACTCACACGCCTTACACCTCACACTCACTACTCTCACGGCAGGTGGTTGGAGCGGAGTTACTGGCACTGCGAAGCTCGATATGGTGAAAGGTGATAAGGGCGAAGCGTATGATCGAGCCTCATATTTCACTCTCGAAAATACAACCGGTCAGGTAGCTCGTGTCGTGCAGGACGTGCTCACAAAGCCAACTGAGAAAATGGTCCGAGCGCAGCTTGAACACGCGATTGTGACTTGGCGCTGTGAATCAGGTACTGATATTGTCGAAGTAAATTCATACAGCGGAGAACAGGTTGTTCGCAAGTTTACGAAAACTCGTCCCGATGATTTCTTTTACTTGATGAAACATTATGCTGCGCTCTTGGATGGTAGTGTCAAGTATGGGCAATCACCAATCGCGGTTGCTACGGGACTGGCTACGATGAAGATTATTGCAACTGGTTTTAAAGCGTAACAACGGTGAAAGAGAAAACCCCCAACTCAGATGAGTTGGGGGTTTTTGACTATAGTAGTATCAATAATTCATCAAGACGTCGGATGAGTGGAAATGATTGGTTACTCCAGTTATTCGAATCATTGGCAACTCCAACAAATCGGCAGCCAACTTCGGTTGCGGCGCGAATGTCGCCACTGCCATCACCGATAAAGACCATTGAAGTGATGGGTACTGACTCACGCTCGGCAATGAGCTGCAGGTTTTGCACTTTAGATTCAGGCTGTCCGTAAACGCCGGTAAAGAACGATAGTAGATGGAGAGCTTGGAGCGATTCGATGATTGCGCCAGTTGGGGTGGCTGTGTTTACATACAAGGGATGGCCAGACCTACTGAGGGTGGTTAACGCGATTAAGGTTTCGGGGTAGACTCCTAATTCCAGAATCATACCCTGCACCATGTCATTGTAGGTCTGTGCCCAGGTATGTACTAACTCGTTAGAGTTGGTAGACGGAAGTCCTGTTTCCGTGAGAGCAAGCGCAATGATATCAAAACGTGAGCCCGTACCTTTGCCGGCACCAAATTCTCCCCGTGCGGCCGTAATAGCGGCTGCCCATTCTGATCGCGTAGTATGTTCTGGGTGTGGGTGTCTTGTTATCATTCTGTCCCAAGCCTCATCTTTCATGTTTTCACCGCCAGGAAAGATGACTCCGTCGGCATCAAAAATTATAACTGTATTTTTCATCATGCAACTCCAGTATAACTGACTGGGGGTAGTTAATCCTAGTGCTGGTCACTTGTCAAACAATTGAAATCGTGTGATTGATATAGTATATAATCTGTTGTATAATCGCGTCAGTGTTCGAATGCGAATAATCGTGTTCTTTGACTGAGTAAATCTCGTGAAAGGGGATTTTGATGAAAGTACTGATGGTTGCTTATGATGCAGGGCCGTGTGCTGCGTTCAAGATGATGCTTGGCCGCTGGCCAGATTGGCACGGCTTTCTACTTCAGGCAGGCAAAGCAGCTCGTCCGACGGGCGAAGAACTGCAGCAGCAGATTCGCCTGGCCGACGTCGTCCTGGTTGGACTGTCATCGAAAAGGACAGCTGACTTCGAACTCGAAGCGTGTCGTCAAACCGTCGCAGCAGGGAAATCACTGGCATTCTTTTCGGACACCTTTGGTTCCTGGGCGCGGCCTTGGTTTGTCGTATTCCGCGACTATGTATCACTGGTTACGGTAGTGGTCGACAGTGAGGTGCCGGC
This sequence comes from Candidatus Kaiserbacteria bacterium, assembly GCA_031423775.1. Classification (GTDB taxonomy): domain Bacteria; phylum Patescibacteriota; class Minisyncoccia; order Phycocordibacterales; family UBA918; genus OLB19. The sequence continues at coordinate 40,551 of JANPGF010000057.1, forward strand.
GGCCCGGGCCATATATCCGAATGCTCAGGTGGTTGCAACCGGTAACCCAACGTGGGAGCAATTTCATGAATCTGGTTATCGGGGGTCAGCCAGACTGGCAATGGGGGCAAAGGAAAAAGAATCGGTGTTCTTTATCTCCGGATGCAAGGATTATTCGGTAAATTGCGAGATGCTGAGCGCTACTTTTGAGGCAGTCCGGGACGTGGAGTTGCCTCGCGTAGTATTTTCTAAGCATCCTGGTGACCAGACTTTGTCCGACAAATATGTGCAGCAGATGAATGTCTCGCCGCCTGAAGTGAACTTTACGTATCATTCGGAACATACGAGGCCGGGGGAAGCAATAATCTGCGGGGCTGATGTCGTTATTGTGTACAATGCTGCCTCTATTGCCATGCGGGCGGTTGCACTCCAACTTCCGCTGGTTGTGCTGCGAACACCGCTCGCTGCTGCTCGTTTCCTGGAAGAAAGTGAGAGTGAGGTCAATCCTATCCTACAGGCTCGAGCTGCAGTTGATGGTGGGATGAGTGCAAGCTCACTCGGCAATGCGTTCAGAGAGGTTATCGGTGGAGTGCCAGCTTTCTGGCTCGTGACCAGACAGAAGAAGTTCTTCCCGACCGTCTCTCGTGGTGCATATGTAAATGCGCTCAGAAACGCTGTAAAAGAAATGGTTATTCCAGCTTCAGCAGTATAAAATATTTACCCCAACCGATTTATTTTGGTTGGGTTTTCTTTTGCTGCATAGAGGTAGCGCAACTATTTGAATACGAAGGCGGTAGTAGAAGATATGATACAATGTCGTGTCTGTAATTTTCTCGTGCTATGAATGAATTCACTTCTGTTAAACGTACTCCAGAACAAACTACAATTTTTATCGACGTGCCGTGTCCAGTGTCGTATCGCAATGCTATAACTGGTCCAAATAGTGTATATCGTCGACTGGTAGCAAAAGGGTATTCCGTCATTTTGTTGGTGCCTGATTTTGCGGCAGATGCAGTGAGGTCTGCTACAGGGGCTACAATTGAAGTTGTTAGTATTGATCGTCGAGTTACACGACTAGAAAAATTCAGTGATTTTATTACGAAACATCTCAATTTAACCCGTATGCAAATACTTGGGAGTAAATATGGATTACGGCATAATCTTGATAAAAAAACCCGACATGGGTACATGCATATATTGCGGGTTATTATTTCTCAGACAGTTGGGAAATCCCGTCTCTTTCGGTTATCAGTTGCTCCGAAGTTGCATCTCTTTGCCTATAAACGCCGACCTGCCCAAGCAATCTTTGAAAAATATAAACCCACCCTCCTTTTTTCCCCGAACCCTGGGTCGGTGCAAGGAGAAGAAATTTTACGTGAATGTAAGAGACAAAAAGTACCTACAGTTGGGATGGTCGGTAGCTGGGATCACCCCCATAAGCGCTTCCATGCTCTTCATACTGACACTGTTTTTGTATGGTCAGACTCATTACTTGAAGAAATGGTGACCTTACAAAGTTACGATACGTCACAGGTGATTGTGGCTGGAGCGCCGCACTTTGATCTATTTATGGACCCCGTTTTCATAGAGCCGCGTGAGAGTTACTTTAAAAAAATGGGACTCGATTCGAATAAAAAATTGATTACGTTATTTTCTGGTACTGGTCGTGCACCGGACGAAGGCGATTTAGTAGATATGCTAACCATATGGAGTAAGGAAGGCAAGACTGCTGAACCAGTTGTGATGCATGTACGGGCGTACCCTGGAGATCCTGATGATCATCTTAAGTTTGACCAATTTGTGGGAAAGTCAGATGTGTTTGTGGACTGGGTCGACAAAGGGAAGGCATTTGGATCAATCCCGATAAACTACTTTCCCGATGAAGCCTATATGAAAAATGTCGTGAGTCTCTATTATCATTCCGAAACCGTCATTAGTGTGTATTCGAGTGCCAGTGTGGAGGCAAGTATATTCTTTAAACCATCAATTAATATTGCATTTGACGGCTACAAAGATCGCCCGTTTGAAGAGAGTGTAAAACGTTTTGTCTATCAGTCACACTTTGACAAATTATTTGCTACTGGCGCAGTGCTGGATACGCATTCTCCTGACGAATTCCTAACAGCAATTAATCGAGTGTTGACCGAACCAGAATGTAATCGTGCTAATATTATCAAGCTTCAAGAAACCGTCTGCGGACCCCTTGACGGTAAGACAACAGAGCGTATGGTTGCCCATATCGAAGCGCGTTTGCAGAAAATACCGTAATTTGTATATTTAATACATTTCAGTAATCAGACAACAAATTATCCAACCAATTATCTATACTATGAACACAGCTACTCGTTACTTTTTTATTCGTGCAATTCGTAAAGCCGCCAAGCTGATGGGTTATAAGATTGATTTCGCACCGCTCTCAATGGTGTACAGTCGAGAACAGCGACTACATTATCTCGAGCAGCTTTGTAAGCGTACATTGAAGTTACCTGGTGATATTGTTGAATGTGGCCTTGGACAAGGAGAATCCTTTGCTCGACTGACAGCGGTCGGATATACCGCTAATAAAAAAATCTGGGGCTTTGACTCCTTCGAAGGATTCCCAGAATTAGCTCCTGAAGATGCTTCTTCATATGTAGTAAAAGCTGGTGATTGGGGGAATGTTGATTTGCAAATGGTGACAAATAAAATACTAGCGCTCGTACCGGAGGCTTACTTCAAAGAGTCAGTCACTCTGGTTCCAGGTTTTTTTGATGCTAGTGTGCCAAAGACTCCACTTGGGCAAATCGCATTTTTGCACTTGGACGGTGACCTCTATCAATCATATATGGATTGTCTCACTCTCCTGTATGACAAGGTGGTATCAGGCGGAATTATTGCATTTGATGAATGTTTAAATGGTTTTGACTACGCAAAATATCCCGGTGGATTTAAAGCTATCGAACGATTTTTTAGTGATAAAAAAATTGATTTGTGCCGAGATATGACGACGGGGAAGTACTACGTCGTAAAACCTTAAGACCTACATAAACGGCACACCTCTGCGTTGTTCGGCGGTAAAGTACCCCTCACCGTACTATTCGTACGGCGCGTCCTATATTCCTTGGACGCCTTGAATTGCACTCGTTTCTGCAGGTCTTAATAAGCACACTAAGTATTTTCGTAACCTCCCGGTGTTTAAGAGTGTTATTACTGTATATCAGTTAACTAATCCGCTCCTTAGGTTATGACAATTGGATTCATCGGGCAGGGGTTTATTGGGAAGCATATGGCGGATGATTTTGTCACTCGGGGGTTTGCGGTAGTTCGGTATGCACTCGAGCCAGCTTATAGTGCAAACCGCGACGCAATTGCAGAATGCGACATTGTGTTTATAGCGGTACCGACACCTACGACACCACAGGGTTTTGATAGTTCAATTTTAGAAGGCGTCTTATCGCTCGTGGGTGTAGGAAAAATTGCGGTCATTAAATCAACTGTTGTACCTGGAACGACAACCTGTTTGCAAAAACAATTTCCTGATCGAATACTAGTGCATGCGCCAGAATTTTTGCGTGAGAAATTTGCTGCTGAAGATACCGCACGTCCCGCCCGGACAATTATTGGTCTGCCGAGTATGGATACTGCTCACACAATAGCTGCGGCAACCGTGCTCAAGGTAGTACCAAAGTCATCGTATGAACTCGTGTGTCAGTCAGAAACGGCTGAATTGATAAAGTACGGTGGCAATTGTTTCTTGGCACAAAAAGTGGTGTTTATGAATCTTTTATGCGATGCAGCAGCCGCATGTGGTGCAGACTATTCTGCCATTTCAGCTGCAATGGCGGCTGATGCGCGCATTGGATCAAGTCATATGAAAGTGATTGATGAGAGTGGACATCCCGGCAGTGTGCCTGGTCGTGGCGCCGGCGGCCACTGTTTTCCGAAAGACCTGGCAGCCTTTGCTGCCTGGTATGAGGGGATAGTGTCGAGCGATGATAAGGGGATTGCCGTATGGCGGGCCATTGAAGCAAAAAATACAACACTTCTGCAAACTAGTAAAAAGGATCTTGAGTTATTACAGGGCATTTATGGTTAGTACATAACGATTGCTATGAAAAAAATTGTCATGGTGGGGGGTGGCACTGGTACTTATACAGTCCTCAAAGGACTCAAGCAATATGCGTCTGAATTTGAAATTTCGGCAGTGGTGACTATGGCTGATTCGGGCGGATCAACCGGTCGACTTCGTGATGAGTTTGGACAACTTCCGGTTGGAGATGTGCGTATGGCGCTCGTCGCTCTAGCCGCAGACGTTGATAGTCATGATGAGCTCCTCCGACAACTATTTTTGTACCGTTTTGATCGGGGGGAAGGTCTCTCAGGTCATAACTTTGGGAACCTGCTCCTCACGGCTCTTACCGATATTTTAGGCGGTTCACACGAAGCGATAAAAACCGCTGGACGGTTGCTTCAGGTGCAAGGAAAGGTAATTCCTGTTACGACTGATAACGTACATCTTGTTGCAGAATACTCGACGGGTGATGTCGTACAGGGGGAGCACGAAATTGATATGCCGCCAGCACATTTAGCGTCGGCTCGTATTCGCGCGTTATCGGTGACGCCAAAGGCGAATATTACTGAAGCTGCAGCAGCGGCGTTGCGCGATGCTGATGTGATTATTTTTGGTCCCGGTGATTTATATACCAGTGTACTCGCAAATTGTATTGTTGACGGTTTCACTGAGGCGCTTGCCGCGAGTTCAGCCCGCGTAGTATATGTGTGTAATTTGATGTCTCGATTGGGTCAAACAGTTGGTATGCAGGCAGCTGAACATATTGCTGAACTGTCTGCATACATCGGCAGACAGCCTGATGACGTACTTATCAATACCTCGCCATTGCCAGCTGATATTGTTGCTCGATATGACAAAGAGGGGACTTACCCGGTAGAACATAATTGCATGGGTGACTCGTACCGAGTGCATGCCAAGGATTTGTTGGCTACTGAATCAATTCATACTACTGCAGGTGATGTGGTGGTCAGAAGTTTAATTCGTCACGACTCAAACAAGCTTGCTGCTGCCATTCGAGACATTACGTTTCTGGACTACTAGTACTTGTGCAATAGGTGCTGTCTCTAGATTTTCAGGTGCGGTATACTACAGGTGATTGTATGCTAGCGCGTCGCCCTGATCTTTTGCACACTGATGCGTCGCTTCGAGAGCAGACGGTTTTAGATGATGTATTAAAACAAAAATCATCAGAAACTAAAGAATTAGTACCTCGAGTATCGATTGCTGAAGCTCGTCGTAGTGCGGTGCAAGTTGATGTAATATCAGATCGTGATACTACCCGGTTGTTGTTTATCTCACGTGATACTTCACTGCTCAACCAGACGACCCAGTCACTTGATGGCTATTTAAATTTGTCAGATGTATTTGATGAAGTGCATATCGTCGTGTTGCAGGTTGGTGCCGTACCGCGAAACCCAGTACTGCGGGTGTCTGCAAATGTGTGGTTATACGTGGTGACAGCTTCGCATTGGTGGCTAACACCAATGGCGGCCATTAAAGTGATTCAATCCCAGCTAGTCTTTGCAGAAGGTTTTAGACCTGATTTGATTGTTGCGCGTGATCCTTACGAGAGCGCGCTGATTGCTCAATATATTGGCAAGCATCAGAATCGACCATTTCAGGTGCATGTCCTCGAGGATATATTCGACAAAAAAGTTCGGGCGCGATTGCCGCACTCCTTTTGGCGTCTTCTTTTTTCGCGATATGTGTTACCGAGGTCGGTGAGTGTGCGTACCGGAACGGATCAGTTGGCAGCTCGAATAGCAAAACGTTACCCGCGTATTTCTGATCTCGCAACGTTACCGCGTTTTCATAATTATCAAGCGCTCCTCACGACACCACCTCGGTATACCTTAAAAGAGAAATTCCCCCAGTATGTCTTTCGCATACTGTATATTGGTACTCTCGATAGTGATGCTCGCGCTTATCAGGCGCTTGATTCGGTACGTGGACTGCTCAGAAATAAAAACATCTGCTTGGTTTTTTGTGGTGATGGTACCGCCCGAGCTGAGTTACAAAAACGGGCTCAGATTTTCGGAGTTGTAGAACAGATTATATTTGAACGCGATCTTGATACCGCAGCCTGTTTAGCAGGTGCAAATGTGTTGATTGTACCTGAAGTTACTAGTCTGGGTGACGAAGTAGCGATCCTGGGTGCGTTTACTCGAGTACCGCTCGTTGTTGCAATTACGCCGCAGCGGGCAGATTTATTCGTAAATGGTGAATCTGCATTTTTATGCAAAGAAGGGGATTCGATTGGTATTGGATTGGCGATTAGTCAGTTAATGAGTTCTGCATCGCTCGCCCAGTCATTTGCTGATGCTGCTTTTAGTGCGGTGAGTTCACGGCTGCATGAAGATCCGGTTGACTATCGTTTAGCCTATCGGGATAGTGTCGAGGCGGCTCTCTTTTCGCGTGAAGACGATATGGTTGATGAGGCGTCTACTGACAGTGAGACTGTGACAGAAGAGGTCGACACGGTATAATAGCGCTATGCAAAAAAACGCTCCAGACTTTATTGGTATCGGTGCTGATCACTGTGGTCTTGGTTTAATTACTGCCCTCGTTGCCACTCATCCCGAAGTAGTGAGTACTGTCCCCGCCGGTAATTTTTTTGATAGGGTTGTATACAATGAAGAGGGGCTTGCTGTATATGAGGCGAGTTTGCCTCGACGCGGTAAAAAAGCCCATGTCATTGGTGAGGTGTCGTCTGGGTACCTCGCCTCAGATGTGGCGGCCGAGCGGATTGTTACGGCCTACCCTACAACAAAATTGTTTGCTATCGTTCGGAACCCACTTGATCGAGCGGTGGCTGTCTACGAACATGCCAAAGCTACAGGAAAGGTCTCTCCACATATGACTTGTGCTCGGTATTTAGCGAATCATCCAACGGTGCAACGTGGAGGGTTTTATGGCCAGCACCTTCATTCCTTTTTTGAATATTACACCTCGCTCCAACTCCATGTTATCGTCTACGAAGATTTCGCGCGTGATCCCCTCAAAGTGCTCGAGGGGTTGTTTGCATTCTTGGAGATTGACCCACACGTTATACCAAAAGCACTAGCCGCCTACGCGCCACCACCCGAGGAGCCAAAGCATCCGGGTCGCATATATCGTTTGATTAGGTTTGTTCGTGGACTATACAAAAAGCTTCGGCCCACACCATTTATTCCCGCCACACCGCCCCCATATGTACTGTCTCGATATTTTTCGCTGAAAGAATTAGAGGCTTTCAAGGCTGTGTACGCAGCTGATTGCACCCACCTTACTAATTTGTTGCATCGCGATATGGGTGTGTTTTGGGAGTTAGAGCCAGAGATTCATGCATAAACGCTAGCTTTAAACCTATATTGCGCTGCTTTTTCATGGGTGCGTCTAGGTGAAGCTCGCGAGGGGAGTATGGTATATTTGTGACCATATGAAAGATATTTTAAAGGGGGCAGTGTTTTTCGGTTTATTTTTAATACCATTACTCACGTTGTATGTCGCAAACGGCATGTTCTTTCCGTACATTACGGGCAAAAACTTTGTCTTCCGCATTATTGTAGAAATTGTAACAGCAGCGTGGATTTTACTTGCGCTCTACGACGTCGAGTACCGTCCACGTTTTTCATGGATACTCGCCACGTTTGCTGCCTTTATGGCGGTGATGTTGGTAGCAAACCTGCGCGCTGAGCATTTTGTAACAGCCTTTTGGAGTAACTTCGAACGTATGGATGGATACATCACACTTATTCATGTGTTTATGTATTTCATTGTGCTCGGTAGTACACTCCGCACGCAAAAAGCTTGGACATATTTCTTCCATACTTCGGTAGTAGTAGCTGGGTTTGTTGCCTTAAATGGTCTCTCTCAATTGTCAGCTGCAAATGTACGTGTCGACAGTACGCTTGGTAATGCGGCATATATGGCTGTGTACATGCTCTTCCATATCTTCATCCTCCTGTATTTAGCACTGCAAACAAAAGTAACACCATATCGTATTGTGTATGGTCTACTCGGCGTGCTCTTTGTCTATGTGCTCTTGCAAACTGGAACGCGAGGAACTGCACTCGGTCTTGTGGCCGGCATGCTTTCAACAGTGGTGTACATTGCACTATTCGCTACGCGCTTTAAGCAAGTACAAAAGTATGCGTTTGGATCACTAATTGCGCTCCTGATACTACTTGCCGGCTTTATGGCTGCGCGTGATAGTGCTTTTATTCAAAACAATGGTGCGCTGGCTCGTATTGCTAACATTAGTGTGAGTCATGACTTGGTGACTCGTGGTCAAATTTGGGGAGAGGCGCTGAAGGGTGTGGAGGAGCGTCCAATGCTAGGCTGGGGTCAAGGTAACTTCAATTACGTATTTAATAAATACTACGACCCACGACTGTATGGACAGGAACAATGGTTTGACCGTACCCATGATATTTTCTTTGACTGGTTAATTGCTGGCGGTATCTTGGGTCTATTGTCATATCTCTCAATCTTTGCAGCTATTGCATACTACCTGGTTGTACGTCCACTCCGTCGTGCTGATGATTCGTTTACCGTAATGGAGCGCGGGGTGTTGCTTGGTTTGATGGTGGGGTATGTGGTGCACAACTTGGTAGTGTTTGATAACATCGTCAGTTACATTTTCTTTGGTACCATTATTGCACTTATCCATAGTCGTGTAGCTCGAACGATGCCAAAGGTTGCTCTGTATAAACTACCGGCACCGGTTATTACACAGGTTGTAACGCCAGTTGTTATTGTACTCGCTGGTCTCTGTGTGTATTTTGTGAACGTACCAAGTATTCAGGCAGCTCAAGACATCATTGTGGCCTTTAGTGATACGAATCCAGCATCTCGCTTGAATGATTTTGAAGTGGCACTTGCTCGTGGTTCATTTGCTCGTCAGGAAATTGTCGAGCAGTTTGCTCAGCAAGCTATGAGCGTAGCAGCAGCACCAAAAGAACAGGTGCCAGAGGCTGTACGAACTGCCTACCTCAAACGCGCTGAAGAGGAAATGCTCAAGATGGTAGCAGAGAAGCCTGGCGACGCACGCCTCGAAGTGTTCCTTGCGAGTTTCTATCGTTCTATCGGCAACGCACAGAAAGCTGAGGAGTATATGGCAATTGCACGCACACTCTCTCCAAATAAGCAGGCAATTATATTGCAGCAGGGGGCAATCGCTCTCAGTTTAGGAAAGAATGAAGCGGCGCGTGATTTCTTTAAAAAGGCTTTTGAACTTGAAACTGCAAATGACGAGGCTCGCGAGTACTACGTCGCAGCACTCTTCTATAACAAGCAGCCTGATGAAGCCAAGAAGCTCATTTCTAATTCGACTCCTGAATTCCGTGATCGTATCGCAAAGAGTGACTTCGTAGTGTCGGCTGTTAATGCCGTAGGTGAATTCACGACACTGGCTAGTCTCTACGAAGAACGAGTGGCTGCTGATAAAACAAATGCACAGAATTGGGCTAGTCTCGCGTTTGTGTACTACCAGTTGAAACAAATTGATAAAGCGGTTGAGACGCTGCAACACGCAGCCTCAGCTATTACAGCATTTGCACCAACTGCTGATTGTATTAGTAAAAATATCAAAGCTGGCAAGGAACCACAGGCAGGATGTCAGGCGCCTGCAGCACAGTAATTTCTGGCATGAGACTATCCGTGTTAGAACAGATACCGCTCACTGACTACACGACGTTCAAAACGGGTGGGCTTGCACGATATTTCTGTACGGTGACAACAGTAGCGGAATTGAAAGCGGCAGTTGATTTTGCGCACGCAAAACAACTGCCGTTTTTCGTGCTCGGCTCTGGCTCGAATGTATTGGTGCCAGATGCTGGCTATGATGGGGTAGTGCTACTGATGGCCATGAAAGGGCGTGAGTTCACTCCAATCCGTGAGTCGATAGTAGAACTTACGTGTGCATCAGGGGAAGTGCTTGATGCGGTGATTGCTGATACCGTTGCACGCGGTTTGTGGGGGCTCGAAAATCTATCACATATACCGGGCACCGTTGGGGCAACGCCTGTACAGAATGTAGGCGCATATGGAGTTGAGGTGGCCGATACGATTGTATCGGTTACAGTGTTTGATACCGTGCGCATGTGTACTGTTGTGCTCGACGCTGCGCAGTGTCAGTTTGGATATCGTGATTCGATTTTTAAACATGCTGCAGGTGCACGGTTCATTATTACTGAAGTAACGTTTGCGCTCTCACAGGTTCCGCAGCCGCAGCTCTCGTACGCCGATCTTGTGACACTTACTCAGCTGGGTGCTCCAACACTCGCTGAAATCCGAGCAACTCTGATTACAGTACGGAGTAGCAAATTTCCTGATTGGGGAGTGATTGGTACCGCTGGTTCATTTTTTAAAAATCCAACAGTGCCGCGTGAAAGTATCGTCTCCTTAATTGAAACTTTTCCACTTATGCCTGTGTATCCGGCATCAGATGGTTATGTTAAAGTTTCGCTTGGCTTCATACTCGATAAAATCTGCGGGCTAAAAGGGTATCGACAGGAACTCATCTCGCTATATGAAAAGCAAGCCCTTGTACTAGTCGCAGATCGCGGTGCAACAACAGCGCAGATCGAAAAATTTGCTGATGATATCACTCGCATTGTTTTTGAAAAAACAAACATTGTAATTGAACGAGAGGTTACGATGATGAAATAAGTATCATAAAATAAAAAATTTAAAAAATATATTTACAAAATTTTTTGTAAATATATTTTTTTTGTATGAAATCTTATCCACATGTTTTTATAAAATAAAATTGTGCGAAAAATTTTTACGCGCGATAATACTAGTAAGCAGACATTTCTCATCGACTCGTTCTTTGAAAAATTTGGGAAGGTCATGCGGTCGAAATTTATTTAGTAAAATCTCATCACACACTATCTATGGCAGTAGCAAAAAAGGCCGTTAAGAAAGTAGCGAAGAAGGCCGCAAAGAAAGTTGTAAAGAAAGTAGCAAAGAAGGCTGTAAAGAAAGTAGCAAAGAAGGCAACAAAGAAAGTTGTAAAGAAGGCCGTAAAAAAGGCTCCAGCTCGCAAGAAGTAAATCACTTGCGAGTGAGACTGATTGCATAATGCTTCCCCAGCGGGAGGCATTTTGCTTGTCCGTCCATCCATCCATTCACTAAACCCTCATCTACGTTGTTGGATGATTAAAAATATTATTCAATGTGCAATCTGCACACCTCATACTATTTTTAATCATCCGCCTAGTATCTGAGGTTCTATTGAATGGACTCTTCAGAATTATAAAATAGCTTATTCCGTTGTTGCCCTGCATAAAATATTGTTCACCGTACAGAAAGTACGGCTCGCATTATTTTACTTGTGCGCGTAGAACTGCATCTATTTTAGTACGTCCCGTAGAATTAATTTTTAAATGGTATTTTGGTACAGCTTGGTGTTCTCTCACTATATAACTTAAATGACTGTAGCAATTTCAGAGGGGTTATTGAATGGAATCTGTCAGCATGTTGGTAAAAGTTCATTTCTTTGGTGCTATACGATAGTGTCTCTTTCACTAAAATTATCAGTATGGCTTAGAATAATTACTTTCAATGCTTACGCCCCAGACATATTGAGGAGTTCGAAACGTAGGTGCAAAAAAGCCTTATTTCCTATATACTAGGCGGGTTATGTCATTTTTAGATAGATTTTTTGGTCCAAGTTACGAGAAGGAACTTGCAGCGCTCAAACCTCTGGTTACAGCGATTAATGCTAAAGAAGAAGAACTAGCCGCCCTTTCAAATGAGGATTTGGTTCAGCGTACCCGAGCATTGCAAACTGCAGTACAGTCAGGAAGTTCGTATGATTCAGTGATTGCAGAAGCGTTTGCACTCGTGCGTGAATCAAGTAAACGCACACTGGGGCTTCGACCGTACGATGTGCAGTTGATTGGTGGGGCACTCCTCCACAGTGGCAAAATTACCGAGATGCGAACCGGTGAAGGAAAGACTCTGGTAGGGACATTTCCAGCTTATTTAAATGCGCTTAGCGGCAAGGGGGTACACGTGGTGACCGTGAACGATTATCTTGCTCGTCGTGACGGAGTTTGGATGGGGCAAATTTATGCCGCTCTCGGATTGTCGGTTGGTATTATCAATAGTAGCGGTTCCTATCTCTATGACCCAAATCATCAAGACAAGGATGCTCTTCGTGATGAAGTTGGTTCATTTAAAGTGGTCTATGAATTTTTACGACCTTGTACTCGCAAGGAAGCATATGCAGCAGATATTACCTACGGTACGAATAGTGAGTATGGATTTGACTACCTTCGAGATAATATCGAATTCGAGGTAATGAATGTGCGCCAGCGTGGACATGCGTTTGCTATTGTTGACGAAATTGACTCGATTTTAATTGATGAAGCTCGTACACCGCTCATTATTTCTGCTCCTGCTGAAGACTCTGAAAATCTCTATGAACTGTTTGCCAACATTGCTCGTGGTCTTCGCGTAGAAGAGCATTATACTATTGACGAGAAGCTCAAGAGTGCCACTTTGACCGAGGCTGGTATTGAAGCGGCTGAAAAAATGCTTGGTATTGAAAACATTTATACTGATAAAGGAATCAAGTATGTACATCATCTTGAAACAGCAGTGCGAGCCAAAGCGCTGTATACCAATGATAAAGAATACGTTGTCCGTGACAACGAAGTGGTGATTGTAGATGAATTTACAGGCCGTCTCCAACCGGGCCGTCGCTGGTCAGATGGTCTCCATCAAGCGGTTGAAGCAAAAGAAGGGGTGCTCATTCAGCGTGAATCCCGCACCTATGCATCTATCACGTACCAGAACTATTTCCGTATGTACGATAAATTGGCGGGTATGACCGGTACAGGGCTCACTTCACAAGAGGAGTTTTATACCGTGTATAAGCTCGAGGTGGTACCGGTACCAACCCATCGTTCAATTAATCGTGATGATCAGAATGATCTTATTTTCCAAAATGAACCGGGTAAGTTCACAGCGATTATTAATCGAGTAAAAGAAATCCACGAAACGGGCCAACCACTTCTGATTGGTACCGCGTCGATTGAATCGAATGAACGTTTGTCGCATGCTTTGGCTGCGGCTGGTGTACCTCATCAGATGCTGAACGCAAAAAATCACGAACAAGAAGGTGAGATTATTGCGGCGGCTGGTAAAAAAGGTGCCGTGACGCTCGCGACAAACATGGCCGGTCGCGGGGTTGATATTAAGCTCGGTGGCCCGACCGCCACTCCGGCTGAATCGGATGAGGTGCGTGCACTTGGCGGATTGTTCGTGCTTGGTACTGAACGGCATGAAGCTCGTCGTATCGATAACCAGTTACGTGGTCGCGCAGGGCGCCAGGGTGACCCAGGAGCGACGCAATTCTTCGTTTCGATGGAAGACTCACTTATGCGCGTATTTGGTGGTGAGCGGGTTAAAAATTTAATGGGTACCTTTGGAATCCCTCCTGATCAGCCAATTGAAATGAAACTCATTTCTCGACAGCTCGAATCAGCCCAGACACGTATCGAAGGTTTCCATTTTGACGCCCGTAAGCAAGTTCTTGCGTATGATGATGTGCTCAATCAGCAGCGAGTAGCGGTGTATGCGAGGCGAAATCGTCTTCTCACCGGAGATACAACTGAGGTAGCAAAGGTGCTCAGTGAAGTTCGTGCATCACATGACACTATTGGCGAAGCTATTGATGCAAAAATTGCCGAATTTGGCGAAGAGGTGTTTATGTCATTGTTTCAACGGCTGGCACTGCAGATGTTCGACTCACTTTGGGTTGAACACCTCGAGGTTATGAATTATACCCGATCGAGTGTGAACTTGCGTGCCTACGGTCAACGTGACCCTCTTGTGGAGTATCGTTCTGAAGGCACTCGTCTTTTTACTGAGATGCAAGCTGCAGTGTTACAGCGAATCTGCGACATTATCCCACGTCTCCAGCCAGCGATAGTTGAGCGCGAAGAGGCGGTTCAGCAGAAGCAAGCCGAGGCTGCACTCGAAAGTAGTCTGCAGTCATCAGAACCAAAAGGGAAGGCCGAGCCACGTGTATCAGCTGATACGCCTAATCGAAATGATATAGTGACAATCTACAGTGGCGAGAATGAACAGCAGATGAAGTACAAAAAAGCCGTACCTTTCTTGGAGAATGGTTGGAAGATAAAATCATAGTGCGACAACAGTCGCATGGTACACAAAAGCCCCGCGAGGGGTTTTTGTGTACGCAGTATGGTAAAATGATACACTATGAAATTACTTACGAGAGTCGTGGTGGCCGCTTTTGCATTATTGCTCGTTGCCCATTTTATTCCGGGTATTACGATAACGGGTCTGCTTCCTGCACTGCTGGCTGCAGTTGTTCTTGGGCTTTTGAATGCCCTGGTGCGTCCGATTCTTGTAATTCTCACTCTACCAATTAGTATTCTGACGCTTGGGCTTTTTATCGTTGTGATAAATGCGGCTCTATTTCAGCTCGCATCAATCTTTGTGGTCGGTTTTTCGGTTGATTCATTTTTAACAGCAGTTATTGGCTCAATCCTCGTGAGTATTGTGAGTTCAATTGTGAACCGGATTGTGTAATCATAAGGTTGGTAGTGTACTGTGACAGGTGCGAGAGGGGACGGAAGTATGGATATGTTGCACCATTGTCAGCAGACGATGGTGTTTTTTGTGTGTAGGAGAGTAACTCCGCAAGTTCTTTGATTTTAAACATAATTTGTAATAGTCGCTATAGCGAGTTGATAAACGGAGTATCAGGTTTACAACTGCGCGGATAAACTGCCCTAGGACAAGGGGCAGTTTACTTACATCACCACCAGAGTATTTCCGTTTTTATAGTCGCAGGCTCCTTAAAAACTAGGTCTACCACCAGGGCATTTCCTTTTTTATAGTCGTTCCACTCCTTAAAAACTAGGTCAAATTCGAAATAGTCGCTACGGGAAATGGTGCTTGGGTATCAGATTTACAACTGCGTCGATAAATTGCGCTAGGCCAGGGCTCAATTTACGACATAAATTCGAAATAGTCGCTACGCTCGTTTTCTCATTTAGTTTTACTTTAAAAGGGTTCTGTGGTATTACATTAGGTCATGTTTGTTGATCAAATACTTATAACAGCCAAAGCCGGCAATGGTGGAGAGGGGGTGGAGCGATGGCGTCATGAAAAATTCGTACCAAATGCTGGTCCTTCGGGCGGTAATGGTGGGAATGGTGGTGATATATACGTACAAGCAGTACGTGATTTAGGGTTGCTCGCAAAATACACCGGCAGTCCAGAATTCGAAGCTGAACCAGGTGAACCTGGGCATAATGACAGTAAACACGGGAAAGGTGGGGTTGACCTAACAATTTTTGTACCCGTTGGATCGGTGGTTACTGATACAGAACGCGGACGCACCTACGAGTTTTTTACTGAAGGTGTCCGCGAGCGGGTGTTAAAGGGTGGTCAAGGAGGGTTTGGAAACGAGCACTTCAAGTCTTCAACGAACCGTACCCCAAAGGAAACAACCAAAGGTAAACCTGGTGAGGTAAGTACTCTCAAGATTGAACTCACTCTCGTGGTTGATGTAGGGCTCATTGGTATGCCCAACGCGGGTAAATCGACTCTCCTCAATGCCTTTACCAATGCACGTAGTCGAGTTGGAGCATATCCGTTTACGACCCTCCAGCCGCATCTCGGCGACCTCTTCGGTTTTGTGATAGCTGACATCCCTGGACTCATAGAAGGGGCAGCCGAAGGGAAGGGGCTCGGACATACGTTCCTCCGTCATGTCACTCGAACTAAAATGTTGCTCCATTTGGTCTCACTTGAGCATGAAGACCCAATAGCTGCGTATTACACCATTCAGAATGAACTATCTTCATATCATAAGAGTCTAGTAGAGAAAGAGGAGTGGGTAATTTTTACTAAAAAAGACGTTGCAAATCAAGCTCAATTAGACACAGTGCAAGACTTTATTGACAAGACCAAGAAACGTGTCTTTGTTATATCTGCAGAAAGTGGAGAAAACATGAAAATGCTTCAAGATTCCCTTGTGCAGTACTTACGAAACGCGTAAGATTCTAACATCTGCAGCAACAGTTATGAGTGGCGAGAGGGGTGGACCTGTTCCGTGAAACGGGCAGGTCCATTTCTTTTCAGAAGGGGTTCGGTGTACCAGAGTGGGTTCGGTAGCGCTCGCTAAAAAATGTAAAGAGGTGTTACTATACTATACAAGGATAAAGATTTAGGAACCAAGTAATTTTAGAAAATGTATGTACACGACGACAATTGGGCTGGAAGTCCACGCTGAATTAAAAACCAAGAGCAAAATGTTTTGTGGTTGTCCGAATGAACCGCACGCGAGCGTTCCGAATACTAATATATGTCCGGTCTGTCTTGCGCATCCAGGAACACTTCCCGTCGCTAATGAGCAGGCAGTAAAAAATGTGATTACGTTTGGTACGGCAGTTGGTGGGGAAGTTGCAACATACTCAGAATTTGACCGCAAAAATTATTTTTACCCCGACATACCAAAGGCGTACCAAATTAGTCAGTATGCGTTTCCGTTCATAAAAGGCGGCGAACTAGCTGGTGTGCAACTAACCCGAGTGCATCTAGAAGAAGACACTGCTCGAAGTCAGCATGATAAAGGTGATCAAAGTTTGGTCGACTTCAATCGGGCTGGGGTACCGCTCATGGAGCTAGTTACCGAGCCAGTTATACATGACGCAAAGACAGCCGGAAACTTTGCCCGGGAATTGCAACTCATGTTACGGTCACTTGGCATTTCGGACGCCAATATGGAAAAAGGCGAGATGAGAGTTGAAGCAAATATTTCTGTGAGTGCAACGAGCGAACTCGGAACAAAGGTTGAGGTAAAGAATCTCAACTCCTTCCGATCTGTTGAGGCGGCTATAGAGTATGAAGTAAAGCGGCAAATTTCTGTTATTGAAAACGGACAAACCTTGATCCAAGAGACTCGAGGGTGGGACGAGGTAAAAGGCCAAACCTTTAGTCAGCGATCAAAAGAGACTGCAAAAGACTACCGATATTTTCCAGACCCAGACCTACCAAAGCTACTTATTTCTGAATATCCCGAATTGCAGATATCTCGTACAAACGAGATATTCAATAAAATCCCAGCTAAATTGAGAGAGTTGTACTCGGGAATGGGGATTAGTGAACCAACTATTGAAATTATTTTGCAGAGTCAATTCTTAAGCCAATATTTTTCTGACGTCATTTCTACCGGCATTCTCTGTGATACAGCAGCGGTTGTTGTGGCGGCAAATTATCTCCTGACTGATCTCTCACCCCTTGTAGCTATACAGGCTCCTGGTGACGTACTACTCTCACCTAGGCATTTTGCAGAGCTCGTACAGGCTGTCTTTACAAAGAAGATGACATCCAGAGTCGCTAAAGACGTTATTATTGCTCTTGCACTCCACGATGCAGATCCTATAGCTTACGCAACGGAGCATAATTTGATTGTGAGTATTTCTGCTGCTGATTTAGCGGTTATTGTTGCGCGTATCATTAGCGAAAACCAAACTGTGGTAGCAGAGTATAAGGCAGGTAAGACAGCCGCGTTACAGTTCCTCCTTGGTCAGGCGATGAAACAAACAAAAGGAGCAGTAGATCCAAAGGTGATCACAAATCAACTAGTAGAGACAATCGGTTAGGCGAGATAGTATTGTTTATAAACAGATTAACCAGCTTTTGTGGTAGCTGGTTTTTTTGTACCTGGTATACTAACAGAAAGATATGGATACTATAACTCACAATGGATTAGTGTTTGTAAAAGCTAGTGTACTCGCCAAGAGACATCGCTATACGACTGACTATATCGGTCAGTTGTGCAGACAGAACAAGGTTGAAGCCCAGCTAGTTGGGCGAGCCTGGTATGTGAATGAAAACTCTCTCCTTAACCATAAAATTGATCACAAAAAAAATACTCGTTCAAACGAGATAATTAGTAAAAATAGTACTGAAATGGATGTTCAGCAGGCTGAACAGGGCACACGTGTTGCAGTTCATTCCGTTACTTCTAAAAAAACGTTTCGACAGTTTTTTGCAACTGAATTGCCGGCGCCGATTAATCATCATTGGCAAAATCGTGCTGTTTCCTACGTTGATGATGCAGCTACTCTTGTACCTCAGGTTACGAATAAGATCCGTCAGTCGTTAGTAGAAGTACCTTCTGAAATTTCTAAACCAGCTGTAGTTCACGTTGCACTAGCTGAATCACAGAATCTCCCAGTCCAGATAGTGTCAGAGTCAAACAAACATCTAACCTTTACAGATTTACCTGAAGTAACACTTTCAGGCGATTTACCTATAGAAAATATGGATACTGAGTCTGATTTTACAGATCCAGAACCAGTTATGGAGTCCGATTTTGACACGGAACCCGAAGCGGAGCCTATTTCGGAGCAGAAAGTGCGTCCTGGCATAACCTTGCGTTACGACCGTTCAGTTGCCCGAAACCTCGCCCCTGCGCCTGCTTTTAAGGAACATGTTGCCACTAGAACTCGTGAACATACAACCATCATCGCAAAACCCGCAACGCAGTCTATTTCCGGTCCGACAAAGATGGTGGCTCTGCCTACTCTAGCTACGCCTGTGGTAGCTACTCGTGCCCGTTCACGCTCGGTGCTTTTGTTGCCGGTTGCTGTGTTAGTTGCTGTTGCTGTGGCAACTTTTTTGATGGCTGGTTCGAGTACACTTCGGACCGATGGTTCGACTGCTCGCGAGTCGTTTTCTTTCCGTTTCTCCACTCTTACCGGTGCTTTGATTTTCTTCTCACAGAAGCCGTAAAGTTATACACACTTTTCATACGAGAAATAACCGAAATACGTATAAAATAATAGGTATACCTGTTATTTATGTCTGCGCCAGTTCGACTCGGAAAAGCTCAACTAATATCTGTCAAAGAGGCGGCTGAATTTGTACCATACTCACGTGACTATGTTGCTCGTCTTGCTCGTGAAGGAAAGGTGATTGCTGTCCAAATTGATCGTCAGTGGTACGTTGAAGTAATTTCACTGCAAAACTTTTTTGCCCATGCATCAATCGAAGAGTCAGTGCGTAAACGACATCTCAGTCTCAAACGAAAACATGATCTTGAAGTGAAGGAGGTGTATCAAAGTCAGTTGTCTGCAATCGCTGTAAAGCATCGTCGCGTTACTCGTTCGGCTTTTTTGCAGACATGTTTTATTTTACTCTGTGGTTTTAGTGCTGGGCTATCTTTTATCGCAGCGAATGAATGGGGTGACGCAGCACACGTACAGTCACTTGCGCAGTTTTTCTTGTTGGCTCCGGCAGCACAAACAGCGAGTGTTGCTGGTAGTGCAGCATATCCGTTCACGACGCTCCAGGCTGTTGATACTCATGTGAGTGTGACTGATGAAGCTCTCGATATGAGTCGAGGTATCGTAGTGTTGCCACAACACGCAACCAGTAGTGATGCGGTCGAGGATTTCTTCTCTGATCCAGTAACGGTGAATATGATCAGTACTACTACTGGAGAAATCAGGAATACGGTGAGTAACGAATCAGTCCCATTTGTAAAAATCCCAGACCATACGGTCGTAGTGCCAGAAGTTACCGGTAACGTCGGTACGCCATAAACTGATATGCGTACCTCACTATCACATCGATTTCGTATCGCAGTAACAGCCATTCTGTTGCTGGTTTCGGTGTTTAGTGTGTGTGTACTGCCAGCGCGAGCGCAGCAGTTTACCCAGACTATCAACTATCAGGGTAAACTGGTAAACGCGAGTTCAGTTGCTGTGGCAGACGGCACAACAACCATGACGTTCAAGCTCTACACGGCTGCTACTGGTGGTACTATCCTATGGACCGAGACGCAAGCTGCCACCACTACCAGCGGTTTATTCTCAGTGATGCTTGGTGCCTCTACCACGCTCGCAACTGTTAACTTCAACCAACCGTTGTATCTCGGAGTGACAGTAGGCGCTGATAGTGAAATGTCTCCACGTAAGATACTCGGGACAGTGCCAGCTGCCTTTGAAGCAAAAAATTCTCAAACAGTCGGGGGAGTGGCATCAACGTCACTTGTCCGTTCAGATGTGGCAGGAAGCATTTCAGCGTCGTCAACCGCTTCGGCGCTCATGAGTTTTATACAACCTGGCCCGGGGAAATTGTTCACGCTCTTTAGTGGAGCGATTGAAGCTTTTACCGTTGGAAATACTGGTAACGTTGGTATCGGGAGTACTACACCAAATACAAAATTGAGTGTTGCTGGTGCTGGCTTCTTTGGCGGTAACCTGACAGCAACTGGTACTCTGGCCATAACTGGCACCTCAACCTTCGCCACCACGACAGCTGCATCTAGTACTATTGGGACGTTGAATCTTGGTACGGCACTCAATCCAATTTTTGGTGGTACGGGACTTTCGTCAATTACGCCAAACCAACTTTTGATTGGTGGAGCAAATAATACGTGGAATCAAACCGCAACCAGTGCACTGGGCATTGCGCTGTCTGATACCAATGGAACACTGGCCCCGACTCGAGGTGGTACCGGTTTGGCAACCTATACTGCCGGTGATTTGATTTACGGCTCTGGTGTAAATACACTCAGTGCCCGCGCCATTGGTGGTACGGGGCAGGTATTGCAGGTGGTCGCTGGATTGCCAACCTGGGTAGCGACATCCTCACTTGGACTCTTGGGCGGAGCAGTAACAGGCATTGGTCCTGTTGGACAGATTCAAAGTGGATCAACTATTACGCTTGCTACATCAACTGGGTCCTTTAACGGTTTGACACTGGCAGAAACAATTACCGCTACTGGTAATACTATTACGTATACTCCTTCTATTACGGGTACTCTGGGTAATGCTGGTTTAACAAATTCTACGGTGGCATTTGCTACCGGTACCAGTGGGGCCGATATTAACTGGGCTGCTTCACCGGTGTCTTTGGGTGGTACCGCAACGCTCAATATTCCAACTGCCGGCGCGAGTGCGCGCGGTTTGCTCGCCACTGCCGACTGGTCACTTTTCAATAATAAAATCTCAACTAGTTCTATCGACACCATTAGCGAACTGGATACTTTGATAACTGATGTTACTGGGGTTACTGGTTCTGGCGCGTTTGTACTTTCTACAAGTTCTATTCTCCAGGCAGTTACACTAACAGGCCTCACTACCGTTACCGGAACTTCTACATTTGCAACGAGTTCATTTGCTGGTCCCATCTTCGCCTCCTCAACCCTCGGCGTCACCGGCCAAACCAATCTCTTCGGCCACGCCATCCTCACCAGTGCCACCCTCGCCTCAACTTCTATCGCTCGAATGATGGTCGGTACCTCAACCACCGCCATCACCGGCCTTAC
>JANPGF010000058.1:0-12844 GCA_031423775.1 Candidatus Kaiserbacteria bacterium
TTATGTCGTGTAATTTTCACCTAAAATTACACCATGTATTAAACATTTTAATTGTACTGATCTCCAATTCCCTCATGTGGTACTCCATACTAGAACGATCTAGGAACAGGCGAGATCGACATCTGTAGTAGCTGGGATAAAGGTGACACTGGTAAAGCCAGCCGCCTTAAAGATCGTCTCGAGCTGGATCTTGCCATTTTTTTCTGCAGTATTCAGGATATGCCCCTCACACGCCGCGGTGCGAATACTCTGCTCGGCTTGCTGACGAGCTTCAGCCTCGAGGCTTATATTACCTTTGGTGAGCAGTCCTTGATTACGATCAAACACACGAGTTTGGGAATTATCGAGTGTCACTGAAAATATTTGCGGGGTTGGTAGCTTAATCGTAATAGATGAACCGGTACCAGCGAAATCGGCTGGCTTCATAGTGGAAAGATCATACCCGGCAATCACCTCTCCATGCGCAATTAACAGTAATTTGTCTCCAAATAAAAGCTGTTTTAATTTTGAGTAATCCGTGCCCGCTTCAATAATTTTATCAATAGAGAACGAGGCAGTCTCCAATCGAGACAAGGTTTTCATTTGTGTAATGACTGCCGCTCGATCGGTTCCAAATCTAAATGTTGTCGAAGTATTAAAGAAATACCACACACCTACCGCAAGTAGTAAAAGAAGGACCACTAGCAAAATTGTTTTGACCAATATTCTTTTCATAGTAATGTTCAGTATTATTAAGAAATTTTCATCAATTGCGTTCGGTATTTTTCTTCAAAAATAGTCCATAATGACAAAAATAGTGCCGCAATGATTGGACCGATAATAAAACCGCTCACTCCAAACGTAGCCAGTCCTCCAATCGTTGAGAGCAACACGAGCGAATCAGGCATTTTGGTACTACGTCCTACTAATACGGGACGTAAAAAGTTATCGACCGAACTAATGATAAGCGTTCCTACTAAAATAATAATAATTCCAGACCATACCGAACCAGTAACCATCAAAATAATAGCTGCTGGCAACCATACACTTGAGGTGCCCAAGACAGGAATAATCGCAAGTACCCCCATCGTCACACCCCATAGCACAGGATCAGGTATACCGACTAGCCAGAATAATATTCCGCCAATAAACCCTTGCACAATTGAGATCAATAATGTGCCTTTAATCACAGCTTGCGTGGTATCTGAAAACCTATTTACCAGCTGTCGCTCATAGGAATCTTCGAGGGGTAGATGATGTCTTACGAGAAGTTCGATCTTTTTACCATCACGCAAAAAGAAGAACAATAAATAGAGCATCACTACCACCTGAATTAAAAATGAGAGTGTCGTTTGACTAAAGACTAGAAGCGACGACGCAACGGACTTTGATACAGTGGCTGCCGACTCACGAATCCGACTCTCAACATTTTTCTGCGAAATGCCATATGGTTCTAAATATGACGTAAATTTTGAAATTCGAGCCATAAAACCAGAAGCAGTAAAATCAGTGGATTCTTGACTCAAGTTTTCGTAGAGTGAGAGGGATTCAGAAACAACTATACCTCCTACCGAAATGAGCGGGATCAGAACTACCAGAACTACCAAGAACACGGTACTGGCAGCCGCCGCAGACGCACGACCATTAAATGCTCGTTTTAAATATTTGTAAACCGGCGTAAACATGAGCGCAATCACGACCGCCCATAATACGGTTAGCAGATAACCCCCGAGCATGTAAAAGAACATAAACGTCGTACCGGCAAGTAATCCAAAGAAAAATAATTGCTGAATGGTTGTAAAATGCATTCTTTAGTATAACAGTTTTTCCCCACTAAGGATTGCGAAAAATTACACTAGCGAGTCACCTGTCGGAGTTAGTTGTTAGAATTCTTTTAACAAATGAAAAGCTCGCCGAAACGAACTTTTCGTTGGCGAGCTAGTGTTAGTGGCGTTGTTTGAGAAGTTGCTTTGCCTTATCCCAATCTTTCTGAACCATCGCTTCCATAATTGCTTTTTTTCGTTCAGTCGGTTGTCCAGTCGTGATATCCAGAAGCTCAGCTCCAGTCATGACCAAACCAGTCATGAATATATGAGGTTCAACGGGCACAAATTCAACTTCATCGCTCGGCACCTCACCTGACTTGAAAGGAATCCCTACGAGTTTCGGAGACAGTACCTCGTATTCTCCTTCTGGTGGCATTTCAGCAATCTCAGTTCGCTTCATTGGAGTGAGATCACCAATTATCCGTACGAACCAACTTTGTTTTGGGTATACAAAGCGAACAGTCAGAGGTGCTCCCCAGCCACGAAGTTCTATTAGGCGGGAAAATCTCAGTCGCAACTTATTGTTAAAATCCACTTCTTCATCGGGAATATCCCAATAGTCGACCTTAAATTCCACATCAGGATAACGCTCAGCGCGTTCAAGAAGCCAAATAGCCACCTCTGCAGGGAGTTCGTTTGGCGCATCTTGCATTGTGATACCGAAGCTGATCATGGGGTGTTATTTCCTTTGATTGTGTATTTGGAATCTAAACGTAAGATAGCACAAATTATATTTTTTTAAAATGCTGGGTGAATGGTCTGATGTTAGAACTTTTTTGACATAATCTGAAAGTGTTATACCATAAAGTTTATCTCATAAAGGAAAAGGAGTGTTCTATGATAAATCAGGTTCGCATGATGATAGCAAAAGTGCTTGGGTACTTCCGCAAGAATGCAGAGACTCCCGAATATTACGTTTGCTCTTTTGAACCCTTCGATACAAAGCCCATATGGAGAGGTCCGTTCACGCAAAAAGATGCTAGCGCATTAATTTCCATCAATAGAGCCTGTGGTTCTGATGACCACTTGTATAAAGATATTGATGGTGTATTGGTGCAAACATGACTCAAGAAATCAGATCTGCATATGATATTGCAGCTGCTACGTACCGCAAGCGGTATGACGGCATCCCACCGCGAAGAGAAGATGTCGATTTGGCTTTTGAACAAGTTCCCACCAAAAACCCGACAGTGGTTGAAATTGGTTGTGCTTACGGACGTGAAGCACGATACATAATTACGAAAACGGACCGTTATATTGGCGTCGATATCTCACAAAAGTACATCAAGATGGCTCGGGAAGAAATTCCAACAGCTACTTTTGTTTGTGCTGACGTGATGGATTATGGGTTTGTTCCTGGGGTAGATATCGTTCTAGCCTTTGCTTCATTACTCCATAATCCAAAGGAAGATATTGCGGCTGTACTTGAACGGATTGCCAAAGCGCTTAATTCTGGAGGGGTTGTATTTCTGTCACTGAAAAAAAGAAATGACTACGAAACAGCAGTAGAAACGGACGATCTTGTTTCGCGCAGATTTTACTACTACACTCGTCAAACGATTCTTGAGATCTTGCCACCAGAACTTACTGAGTGCTACTACAATGAACAGTCGCGTGCTGAAGAATGGTTTACCATGATCCTCAGAAAAACATGATGAGGAAAAAGTCTGACATGCCCACTACGGATAACCCATCCGCTTGGTGGGTTTTCTTTTTATATCCAGGACTCAAACTCTTCTATGTTGCTAATGGCTGCCGATCAGGGACTCGAACCCCAATAGTCGGTACCAGAAACCGAAGTCCTACCATTAGACGAATCGGCAAAGATTCTTATGTCAGTTCTCTCTTATCTACACACTTCTTTATTACGCTACAAGATTCTGATTCTTGCGCAGTTGCTCTATAGTGCCAGAAATTTCGGATTTTTCAAGTCAGTTGGCCGTGGGAGTATTGTATAACTCTATTACCTACTTCCCCCAGACATGGTGCCAGCCGGTGCCGGTGAAGCCTAGGGCGGGTTTTTCGTAGCGGACATGGGTGATGCTGGTGTTTTTTAGGGCGAGGATATGGGTTAGTCGAATGAAAGCCCGGACGATATTCATCCGTTTTGGGTGGCGCATGTGCTCGATAAAGAAGTTTATAAAGACGGAATGGGTTACGACGACGACCCGGGAATCGGCTGGTAATTCTTCGAGCAGTTTCCGGGCGAGCTCGAGGCGATTAAGGAAAGCAGCGTAGGTTTCCCCGTCATGTATCGAAGCAGACTGTATGCCAAAGAACCACAAGATACCGAACCAAATGGCATGCGGACCAACGAGTCGCTCCCCGATCATCGATGAAGGTTGATGTAACTCTTCAAATAGTGTGTACGATGCAGGAATGAGGTCAGTGACCCGTGCGACTACGCGCGCGGTTTCCATTGCGCGTAGTTGTGTACTCGTAATCAGGTGAGTTGGTTTCAGTAACAAGATTTGAGCTGCTACCGATTCCGCCTGGGCCTGCCCGTGCGCATTTAAATCAGTGTTTGGATGCTGGTGCCGACGCCCCACATTGCCATCCGTTTGTCCGTGTCGTACGAGGTAGACTTCCATAGATTATTCCGCAAAATGCGCGTGATCGTTATAGGTAGTAAGGGCCCAGTGTTGCTTTGATTCTTTATAGGTAAGTACGGTGATGCCGGTATTCTCGTGGGTAAATGGATTTAAATTGGCTGACCACACTTCCGGAGTGAGCTTGCCCATCATAATAACGTACATCATTACAAATATTATAAATCGACCATGTGTAATGATAACCGTGTCACCCTCGAGTGTCTCGACGTACGCCAATAGGTCTTGGACCCGCTGCACAATATCGTAATAGTTTTCTTCGTCTGAAAAATGCCAGGCTGCGTCACTCGCATGGGCGGCTGCCTGCGCGTCAAAGGCGTAAAAGGCCTCGCCGTGACGCGGGGCACCGACCAGCTCGCTCGGACGACGTATCTCGCGCACAAGTGGCGTATAGATTGGTTCATGATCGACTAATGTCAGGAGAATGTCTGCTGTTTCGCGCGCCCGGACATAATCACTCACGAGTAGATTGGTAAACGTGAGGTGTTGCAGCCGTTCAGCCACGACCGCTGCCTGAGCCTTCCCTTTGTCAGACAATTCATTGTTTGCATCCTGAATCAGGTCATCGGCGTTGGCTGTAGTTTCACCATGACGAACCAAATAGATTTTTTTCATAGCGTAATTACTATTCCGCAAAGTGTGCGTGGTCGTTCCAGGTGAGTACACGCCACCGTCCCTTTTCAAACACGATGACTGAAATTCCCGTATTAGTGGTTTTTACCGTACGTTTAAATGACGCGACTTCCTTTGGCGTCCCTTTACTATCGAGGAGTACATACCCAAGGAGCTGCCGAAGAAAATTGCCATGAGATACTACTAGAATGGTTTCAGCCGGATCATTTTTGAGTAACTCGAGCGACTGTTGAATGCGGCCATAAATATCGTACATATTCTCGGCGTCTTCAACGCGCCAACTAACATCATCAGCCTTTTCAATCATATCTTCTGAAAATTGCAGTCCGCGAGCATCTACCTCTGATAATCCCAACCATGATGTTGGCGTTTTCTCTTCACGCAAAAGTGCACTCGTCTCAAACGGCACAGCCACTAGCTGCCGAATCGGTTCAGCCGTCTGGCACGTTCGAACATAGTCACTCGCAATAATTTTTTCAAAGCTTAAGTTTTGCAAACGTTCAGCCAATCGAAAAGCCTGCTTTTCACCTGCTTCAGATAGCGTTTCATCGGGACCCTGGAATGTTTGCGTTACGTTAGCGTTCGTTTGGCCATGCCGGACGAGATAAATTGTTTTCATACATTATGCAGCGGTCGAAGTCATCTCAACAATCGCAATTTCGAGCGGGAGGTGTGGAATTGGCGAACGGCCAGTTTGATCAGAAGCAGTTAGTAAACGGAGGAGGAGGTGTGAGTTAAGGGGTGTAGTGGTAGCTCCGGCAAGAGTGGAAAGAGTAGCCTGCATGGAACCACTAAATGGTGCGAGGATTTCATCCCGATTGGTTGGACGATTACGAAGGAGCATCACCGCGCGCACATGATCGAGAATGAGCCGGACAAACAACTTCATTTCAACGTGACTCGCAACCGCAGCCGCAACTGCATCAAGGGCCTGGTCTGCGTGTTTTTCCTGGAGGGCCAAGAGAAGTGATTCGAGAATAGCCTGCTTTGGTGCACCAATAATAGCCGCCACCTCGTCTGCACCAGGATTAGTGCCACTCGCTGCCATAATAACTTTTTGCGTCACCCCAAGGGCGTCACGGAACGAACCGTCCGCCGCTACCGCAATTAAATCAGCCGCTTCAGGCGCGAGGGTAAAGCCCTCTTTTTTAGCGACGTCTGTGACAGTAGTAGCTAAAACCGCGCGCGATGGGGCACGAAACCGAAACACCTGACAACGAGACAGAATCGTATCGAGGAGTTTTTCTTCTTCGGTTGTCGCGAGGATAAAGATGACATGAGCAGGTGGTTCTTCGAGCGTTTTCAAAAGCGCATTAAACGCCTCTTTCGTAAGCATATGTACCTCGTCGATAATGTATACCTTGTACTTTGATTCGTATGGCATTGTCTGAACCGCCTCGCGTAGTTCGCGAATATCATCAATACCACGGTTACTCGCCGCGTCCATTTCGTAGAGATCAACACTACTCGTACCAATTGCATTAGCAAAAATACGCGCAAGGGTTGTCTTCCCCGTACCTCGCGAACCTGAAAACAGTATGGCGTGCGGAATGGTCTCTTTCGCAATCGCCCCTTTTAGTACGGACACGATATGGTCTTGGTCTCGAACTTCATCAAAATTAGTTGGTCGATATTTTCGGTATAAAGCTACATGATCAGTCATAGTGGCCACAGTATACCAGACCACATTCAATTATGAAAAAGGCGCGCATGGTGGTGCGCGCCCTGCAGTAGTTTTGTGCAGACCGCTAAATATCGAAGCCTTGCTTCACGCTCCCCTTCTGCAAATAGAACTGGTACCGACGATCTTCATCAGAGAAGCCGAACAATTTCAACCATCCATAACGCACTCGAAAGGTTTCGACCACCATACGAGGATCCTTCTCATTGGGAACTTCGTGGATAGTGATATCGTTTCCATAGACCGAGAGCTCGCTCGGATGCAACGTGTCACCTATCTTTACATAATAGCGGTATGACCAACCGCCACGCACAGACCCGTGCATCAGATAGAAAGAACCAGTCATACTGGTGCCATTGTTCATTGACGCCAGTTTGAAGGTGGTCGGATCAGTCCAAATACGTGGGAACAATCTCCCCACGAGCCACGCGACTCCAACACCAATGAAAGCGCCACATACCCCCAGAAGGACAGCGAAGACGCCAGCAAACACATACGTTGAAGTATCAACACGATAGAACGACGAGTTCGTCGACATGATAAAGCTCCAGCCCATATAGGCGCCGCCAATCACAGATCCCAAGATAAAGAGCATGTTCTTGTCCTTTTTATGTAGCCGGAATTGGCTACTTCGGCCAGAACAATAACATAGTTATTATCTTTTGTCAAAGAGAAAACTCGCGTTCTCACGCGAGTTTTCAGTACATAAAAAACAGTACCCCTTATTCATAGTGTACGGAGTTGGACACGTATCTGCGAAGTACAGCAACATCTATCGCAAGGTTATCACTCCCAAGAATAATGTAACCAATAGTACGATCCCCTGCTGCGAAGTGTTCAGAAAACTGTGCAACGAGGGTGCGGCCAGCGGCTGGAGTGTAGCCGTGTTTGCCACCGCGGTACGAGTCGGTGTTGTAGACCGGGTTATTGTTACGCCAACCCGTGTACTGTCCAATGTATTGCGGGAGTTCCGAAATGTCATAGACAAATGGGTATTTCTCCCCCACTGCACGTGAAAAATTCATGAGGTCACGAGCGGTAGCTGTATTGCTCGCAGACAACCCTGAAGCATCAGCAAAATACGCATGACTGGCACCATATTTTTTTGCAACTGTATCGAGAGCAGTTGTAAGTTTTCCCTTGGTCGCATGTTCGAGCGCAAGCGCCGCATCATTTGACGATTCAAGGAGGAGCGGAAATAAAAGTTCGCGGTAGGTGTATACCTGGCGAGGTTTCAATTTACCTGCCTCACCTTCAGCCGAGACATCGCCCCAGGTAATAGTAGTTGTGCTCTCGGGATTAAAATCTTCGAGGATGGCGGTCGCGGTAAATAATTTAGTGACTGATGCAATTGGATGGATGGCGTCGGGATTTTGCGCCGCGAGTACCTCGCCTGTTTTGGTGTCAAAAATAAGGTACGCGTTAACATCGAGAACGGGCACGGCACCTGGATCGAATACAAAGGCTGGCACATGTGGTAGCGTCGACGCCTGTACTGGCTGGTACGAAAAAACCTGGGCGTAGTAAAACGCTCCGATGAAAAACAATGATCCGGCGACGACTACGCTGTACACATGTCGCATACCACTATCATACAACAACAAACCAGGCCATATGGCCCGGTTTGTGCTCGTTATGTATATAACAATTCCTTTTATGAAGTCTTCTTAACAGCAGCTTTTTTGGCCGGAGCAACTTTCTTGGTCACTTCTTTGACTACTTTTGCTACGGCTTTCTTGACCGCTTTCTTCTTTGGAGCGGCTGTTTTCGCAATCTTGTTCCAGTGGTCTTTCATCTCGGTTTTAAATGATGCGATATCAACCTTTGACGCATCTTTGATTTGAGCATACGTACCTCCAACAGTATCAATAAGCTGCATGTATTCGTCAGCTGACATTTCTTTAGCAGTCTCGAGCTTTTCAAGTACCTCTGCCTTGGCCTTTAACATCCAACTCTTTACTGCCTTACGATTTTTACTCGCCCCTTTACTACCATAGAGGAAGAATGTCCCAGCGGCTGCTACTGCAGCTGCAGTGAGGCCAACCCCAATACTAATCTTTTGATTATCGGTTAACATCGGCTTCTCTCCATTTGATTTTTTTCCTGCCATACAAATATTTTAGTTATTCAGTATCTCTAGTAATAAGTTCTTTTTTAGACTTAGAAGAACGAGTCTTTCGACCACCGCTTGCGCGCGTCGCAAAACTAATAAGATGCGAAATTAGACCTCCGGCCGCAACAAAGTCACGAGCCGCTTGAATATCTTCTGCGATCATATCGCTTCCCTCTTCGATACGCGACACAATGGCGCGAATTGATTGAAGAATTTTTATTACCTGATAGAGCACGATGCATCCGAGAATACCAAAGAGCACCGTGACCACGCTCGTAATAAAAAAGAAAATATTGGCGTGTAAAATTTCGGTCATCACTATCAGTGTAACAGTAATGCCGGATTAGTTGCGATATTAATACACAGAAAAACAGCCACCTGATATCAGGTGGCTGTGGTATAGGCCCACGCGTAGGTGGGCTTGAATATTCGCGTCTCATAGTCACGCAGTTCGGCAAGCAAGGTAGCCCATTCTTTCGTCTCTGGGTTAAACAGCATCCACGGCAAACCGCAAAGTTGTCGGAGGTGATTATAGAACAGACGAAAGGTCCGACCATTACCATCCGGGAACGGATGGATGCAGAGGGCGAAACTATGCAGCCGTACGATGGCAGCTGCAAGTTCATCACCGCCCAACTGTACCGCAGCATAGTGTTCGAGGAGCTTGTTGCACTCTTCCTGCCAGAGTGTCATCAGAGCCAACACGGACTGTGGTTGTGGCATCTCACGATAACCGAACGAGGCTGTTTCGGTACGATAGTCACCAGGCAGTTGCCAGGCTTCAAGCTGATTGAACATGATCATAGCCTGTAGACCATCAACGGGCAATAACGCTTTGGCCAAACTGGTGAATTTTGCCGCCGAGAAATAGTGGCCGAAATGGAGTTTGTCCGTGTGATCGGTCCAGATACCTTCGATATGGTTACTATTGATTACAAACGCTGTTAGTTCTGTGTCGTCCGGCAGAAGTGCCATACGGTATTCCTTTTGTAACATCTCCAATGACCACTATACAGGAATGAAACAGAAGTGCACGAGACTGAAAAAGGGCGCCTCATTGAGGCGCCCTTTGGGAGTGAATTACGCATAGACGAGATTACTCGCACACATGTTATTGAATGCATGATCCTGAAACCAGCGGAACGCCCGTTGGGGGAGGAGCTTACTCCGCCATGGCAGTCCGTACATCTGGAGCAGGTGATTTTCAATTAAAAAGAACACGTAACGACTTCCAGTCATAAACGGACGCACGCAGCGACCGAACGCTGCGATATACCACGAGAGAGTTTTTGGCTTACACCGTGCAAGTGACGCTAAATCATCAGACAACGCTTGCTTGTAACAACTGTGGAAACGTGCCATCAAATTCGCCGCCGTTAGACTGCGCAAGACTAACTTTGACTCGCACTCGAGCGCCGACATTTCAAGCACGGAACCCCGGCGAATCTGTCCGGCACTTGCTACGTTTGGGAATGCCAAGCGATGCAAGGTGCAGACATCAATCGGCTCGCTACCCGCCTGCTGCACATATTTCGCAGCCAGATGGTAACCTAGCCGTTCACTTTCTGACAACCTGCGCCCATTATTCATGGGAATCGACGTCATTCGGCAAACAAATTCGGACACTTCTGTGTCACTTGACCTTCTTTGTACTTTCATTCCAGTCCCCTGTCATAGAGCCCAACCACAACTATAGCGCGTTATTTTTGTGATGCAAGAAAGTTCTGCACCAGTCGTTCAATCGCTTCAGGAGTATCCTGTTCCATCAACTGCGCTCGGAATGGAACAGCGCCCGGAAAACCGCCCACGTAGGCTTTGTAGTGTTTTTTCATCACCGCAAAATTTTTGTGTGGCAAGAGCTCACAGAACAAGTACGTATGCTCAACAAGGACGCGCAAGCGTTCTTCGAGTGAAATATATTCTATCCCTCTATCAGTTGTGTCCGTCGTCATGATAGTGTCTCGATTCACTCCATGGGTTGGGAGCGCAGTGAGGCGCGTTGGTAATCGACGAGTCGGGTGGAAAAACCAGGGGTTGCCAAAGAGGGCTCGTCCAATCATTGCACCGTCAACACCAGATGCCTGCACTTTAGTTTCTGCATCAGTCAGTAACAACACATCACCATTTCCAATAATTTTCGTATCAGGAGAGATTTCATTACGAAGCTCGACTACTCGAGCGAGCCGTTCCCACCGAGCGGGCACTTTACTCATGTCTTTGCGCGTACGAGCATGAATCGTGAGGACCGCCGGCTTCTCGGCCAAAATGACTGGAATGAAATCTTCTACTTGATCCGTATTGTAGCCGAGACGAGTTTTGACCGATACCGGAATGCCACCCTCGTCACTTTTCGCTCCACGCTTGGCAGCGCGAATCACGGCTACCGCGATATCCGGTGTTTTAATCATCGCTGCCCCGCACCCCTGATCGATGATGGCGCCGGCAGGACAACCCATATTAATATCAATGCCATCAAACCCGAGTTCGAAGCACAGTTTTGCTGCGTATTCCATGTGATCAGGATGACGCGAGAAAAGTTGCGCTACGATCGGCCGCTCTTCGTTTGCGTAGATGAGATCCTGCATTAGCTTTACCTTTCCTTCTGGAGTAGCGCGCACGAGACCATCCGCCGCCACAAACTCCGTCCACATCACGTCTGGACCACCAACCGTCCCGTCTCTACGAGTATGCGACGAATATTTCGCAATCATACGACGAAACGCCGCGTCCGTGACGTCAGCCATCGGAGCCACTACGTAAAAGGGTTTTGGTAGCGTTTGCCAAAAGTTCATAACCGTTGTACTGTACAGGAAGACATTGAAAAAGCAAAGGTGTGTCAATGGAAAATAAACTTGAATCTAAAAAAGTACAAGTACTTTTTGCCGGTTTCGTGACGGTTACGGCAGCTGGCTGGCTCTGTTATGCAGGATACAGGTTATTTACCACGGCGAATCAATCAGGTTCGCTATCATACTTTGGCACCGAATGTGTCATGTTTATCATCGCAACTATCTACAGTTACCTAGATATATTTCTTCCAGCCTGGCGTTCGTATCGACAGGAATAGTCACATAAAGAGCAACTACCCAAAGGCACCTTTGGGTAGTTTTCTGTTGAGTAGCGTTTGCCAAAAGTTCATAACCGTTGTACTGTACAGGAAGTAAACAAAATCGTAAGGAGTGCAAGAGTGGAACACAACAATCCGGCAAACAACCTCATTCCAGGTTTCGGCCTGGTACTGCTCGGAATCATCACCTTTACCGGCAGCATGAACATGCTCGGCATTCTCTTCACGCTGAGCTACAAGGACTACCCCAACTTGTTCATTTTTATTGCCAGTCTGGTCGTTATTATGATTGCAGCCAGCCTGGCACTGTTCTACGCATCAGTGCCTTTCTTTCGGAACGAAGCTGAACAATGGGACATCCCTGAGGAATAAAAGACCTAAAACAACGATACTCGCTACGCGAAAACCGCAACCACCCAAAGGTACCTTTGGGTGGTTTTCTTTTGTGTATTTTTTGCCAAAAGTTCATAATCGTGCCACTATACTAGCAGCAAAAAGTAAGGAGTTAAGCGATGGCACGTAACTTTGAGACATTTTTCGTAATGCTTATGGGCATCTGGTATCTCTATGTCGGATACCTTATGTTTGATTTGGTCTGGGACTGCCTCGTACTACACCATTATATGGCTTTGAACGACACTGAAGCCCAATCAAGGGAACGGTTCGCCATGTATTTCTTGTCCGGAATTTGGCTCACAGGATTGTGCGGAACTGGTTACATCAGTTGGCAAGCCTTCCGTGCCCGCTCTTTCTGTAAAAACTGAACATTATTTTTTAGTCACCCTAACCAGGGTGACTTAGACTCAAACCCCAACTGCACGTTAAGATGCAGCTATGTATAGACAATTAAGTCACCATGAGCGAGAACAAATTGGAATCTTAAAAGCACAGAAGCTCTCAAGTACCGCTATCGGTACTAAACTAGGACGAGACTCC
>JANPGF010000059.1:0-6664 GCA_031423775.1 Candidatus Kaiserbacteria bacterium
GTACGTCACAGCGGCCTTGCACTCACCGAACACGAGGCCGATGATGTGACTCGTTATTTGGAAAAGTTGATTGCACAAGGTGTGGACGTGAGTTACAAGAATTAAATGAGCCACAGAGCGTAGCGACAATGGCGAATTTATGCGAGTAAACTGCCCCTTGTCCTAGGGCAGTTTATCCGCGCAGTTGTAAACCTGATACCTCCGGCACTACTCCCCCAAAGGGCATATTGCGAATTTGACCTAGTTTTTAAGGAGTGCAACGACTATAAAAACGGAAATGCCCTGGTGGTAGACCTAGCGTAATTCATTGACGCAGCAAGAGGATTTTTAAAGAGTGAATAGTGTCTCATTTAAAAAATTTTAAATGCTACTATGAATAGGTACCGTAGTCTGTGCTTTAGGAGTTGTTGTTCTAGTGATTTTCTCTAAGAAGGAGAAAATCAAGAACTAATTCAGAATAGTCGCTACGCTCGTTTCTTCATTTATATGCGAATACAAGATCTCGCGCAGCTCTCGACACGTATGTTTAAAACGAATCCACTTCGTACGTGGTTGACTATTTTAGGTATGGGAGTGGGAACAGGCGCCGTTGTGGTGCTCGTGGGTCTGGGCTTTGGACTTCAGCAAATTATTCTTGAACAAATTGTGTTCGGAGAAACACTGCTTTCTCTCGGAGTGTCAGCTACTGGTGCACAAAATTTAAAATTAACGCCAGATACTGTTTCAAAATTCAAAGCAATACCTGAAGTACAAGACGCAGCTCCACTTGCGAGTTTCCCAGCGTTGGTGACCTATAAAGGGCTTACTGGTAACGTTTTTATTCAAGGTGTAGAACCACCGTATTTACGCTATGCCGGGGTTACTGCTACCTTTGGTGAGGTTTTCACCAATGCTGATGCAGCTGATACTACTTCAGTGATGCTTTCACCTGCAGTGTTGAAACTCTTTGGTATTACAGATCCTAAGTCTTTTATTGGTCAAAAGGTTAGTTTTAGACTGCTTATTCCAAACAAAGACGGAAGTGGGGGAAACACTCAGGTAGCAATTGATAAGGAATACATTGTTCGTGGTATTTCAAAAGATGAGGGAGTATTAAATGTAATGATGATGCTCCCAGAGCTACGTAACTACGTCGGAATCGAACAATATGA
Organism: Candidatus Kaiserbacteria bacterium; assembly: GCA_031423775.1. Classification (GTDB taxonomy): domain Bacteria; phylum Patescibacteriota; class Minisyncoccia; order Phycocordibacterales; family UBA918; genus OLB19. The sequence goes on from JANPGF010000059.1 coordinate 1,152, forward strand.
GCGTATTCAGGTGCGTGTAAAAACTAGTGACGCTCTTCCTTTGGTTGAAAAGAAACTCATTGCTGATGGTTATCGTGTAACAGCCCTTTCAAAAACTGTTGAACAAGCTTCGAAAATTTTCCAGGGTGTTCAGGCGGTGCTCGCAACTTTTGGAGGTATTGCGCTCTTGGTGTCTGCTATTGGTATGTTTAATACTATGACAGTGACACTGCTTGAGCGTACTAAAGAGATTGGTATCATGCGTACCATTGGAGCTTCGCCAAATGATGTGAAGTATCTTTTCGTATCTGAGTCTGTAGTTGTGGGCTTTATGGGAGGTATAACGGGGGTTGCAATGGGGGTTGGGTTGGGTCTGACGGTCAACCTCCTCCTGAACTTGGTTGCCGGTCAATTTGGTGGTAAATCAGTGCATTTATTTGCTTTCCCTCTAAGTTTCCTCACTTTTATTACACTCTTTTCGGCTGGGGTTGGGTACCTTACGGGTATTTTCCCGGCTCGACGGGCGTCATCACTAAATCCGTTAGACGCGATTCGCTACGAATAAATTATGGGCAAAAATATACGGATACTTCGTTAGTCTGCGGTACATCACTATTCACCGTACATCCGTACGACTCACGCTAATTTCCTTACCCTGCTTACAGATGCAGTACACCTTGAGGCTACTTTTCCGCTAACGCTGCAAAGTTAGCAGGCAAGGTCTTCCGAAAGCGTCGCACGCTTTCTCACTCGTCTGCGAACATTTTGTGACCAATATCCTAATAAAGTCTAATAATTTTGTATAAAATGCCTCCATTGACGAAATCTTTAAAAGAATGTGTGCATAACTAGGGTATAACCCTGTGTCTATCAGATAAAATGAAGTAGTAAATTATTATGACGTACAACAAACAAAACCTCCCAGGGTATGTAGAGACCGCTGGAAAAATAACGATATTAACAGCATTAACAGGAATTTTAATCTTTGCCTTTGTTTTTATTTTAAACATTGGTAAAACTGAGTTTACTAAAGTCGAAGCTGCAAACGGTACCGCTACCACATCGGTAACTGTGTTGAACACGCCACCGCAGTGGAGAGTGGGGTATGAAGCACGTGAGGAAATCCCTTCTTCGACATCAACTCCAACTAATTCTGGGAACGCAGTTGCTTGGGTAGCTACCGCTGATGATGCTAACAATGCCAATTACTACCTCATTGTATGTAGTACTGCAGCCACGCCAACACCAGCAGTTTTTGCAGCTCCTACCTGTAGTGCTGGAATCACTTGGGGAGTTTCAACTTCGACTGTTAGTGGACAAGAGTCTCGTACTTCAACAACTACTACAGAAGCATTTAGTACTTCTAATCCATGGTTTGCCTGGGTATGTGACAATGACTCACAGTCTAAATGTAACGTCGCTTCAACTTCACAAGGATCTAACGCCACAAATAGTTCGCCGTTCATAGTAAATCACCGACCTGTCTTTACCGGATTTACCAACAACGGACCAGTTGACCCTGGTGCAACAATTGTATTTTCGTCAACGTCTTCAGACCCAGATTCTGGTGTACTCTCCGACTTAGTATTTCTAGTTGTTTGTGGAAGTACGTCATATAGCACAACTACTAACGCCTGTGGTAACGCTGATACCGTTGCGTCTTCAACGGTCATTGGTATGACATCAAACGCAACAACTTCACGAGTACTCCTAAGCATCTTGCAAGATGCAAACTACAACGCCTTTCCTTATGTCTATGATAAATTTGGACACAGTGCTACAGGTAGTGCGACTGGCGTAAATCAGACTTTCACCGTCCGTAACGTCGCTCCTACTGTAGCTGGTGGTACAATTTCACTCAACGGTGGATCAGATATTACTCTCGCGGTAGAGGCTGGCCAGACAACTGGTTTCCCGCTCTCGTTTATTATTGCTGACGCAAACAGTTGCGACGCAGTAGGTGGTGGTAACGCCGATGAAATAACCGGTTATGTAGCTTCTGTATTCCGTAGTGGACTCGGCACGACAACTTGTAATGGTAGTGCTGGTAGTTACAACAATAACTCATGTTATCCAAGTGGTGTCGGTACGACAACCTGGAACCTCGTATGTACAGCATCTACTACTACCTGTACAGCAGGAGGACAAGATGACACCGAACTATTCAATTGTACGTTCCCACTTTGGTTTACCGCTGATCCAACAGATGGTATTGCCTCAGATACTCCTTTCTTTGCACAAAAGTGGTCAGCCGGTGTAGCTGGAGTAGACAACAACAATGCTACTGGTAGTATGGCTACCACTTCCAGTCCAGTTGAATTGCTGAGTTACGTGGCGATCAGTTTGCAAACCAATCTTATTGCATACGACCAACTTGAACCTGGTCAAACCATGGCGAACCTTACTGCTTCAACCTCAGTGCGAGCGGTAGGAAACACTGGTATTAACGAAATCTTGAGTGGTGATTCGATGTGTGGTACTTACTCACCATCAAATCCATGTAAAGTGTCTGCGACGTCTACGATTCCAATGGGGCAGCAACACTTTGCAACTTCAGCGGTTGCCTATGCTTCTGGTGCGGTACTCCAGGCTTCTACCAGTTCAAGTACACTTGACATCAGAATTCCAAAGCCAATCTTTACAGCTACTTCTTCTGTAGGAACAACGTACTGGGGTATTGCCGTTCCGGGTACGATTACTCTTGCCGGAACCTACACTGGTCAAAATACCTTCTTCGCAGTTCGTTCACCGACAAGTACTTGGTAACCAACTAGTATTAAGAATCTCATCAGCAACCTGTCACCCGTTATCCATGGGTGACAGGTTGCTTTTTGTTCAAATGTTTTTGATAATGGTACGTACATACATGTCATTACTATTTCGTAAATTAGTAATTAAAGCAGCCACCTTTGTGGCGTTATTTTATGTTGCTTTTGCGCCTGCATTTGTGCATGCAGGTTTTGGTATAACACCGCCTTATGTACGCAATACGAGCCTTACGCGCAATTCAACATATGAACAGCAGATTCTGCTTGTTCGGGGTGATCCAACCGTTCCATTGAACGCTCAAATTGTTGTCGATGCACCAGAGATTCAAAACTGGATTACTATTGTCGAAGGCAACCCTATCCTGCTACCACGCGGTGAACAAAAAGTTCCAATGACAGTACGAGTAAAGGTTCCAGCTGATGCTGCCTATAAAGAATACTCAGGAAAAATCCGTATCAAAACTGTCCCGACTAATGACCAGGTTTCTGAAGGTGTGGTTAGTATTTCACTTGGTGCTCAAGTAGATATTAATTTAAATGTTATTGATCGAGTTATAAAAGATTTTCGAGTACGAAAAATATCAGTTTCTGATTTGAATGAAGGTCATAAACTTGGATGGTTGTATTTCCCCGGAAAAATTGATTTTGTGATGTCGATTGAAAATACTGGTAACGTTGATATATCACCCTCTGATGTTGTCTTTAAAATCTACGATCGTGCTGGCGCAGTATTACTTGAGGAAACACATCCTCTTGGTGGGATAAAAACAATTGCTCCGTACTTAACAAACGAAGTCACTGCACATCTGCCAACACGACTTCCTCCAGGTAGCTATATGGTTCGTTATGCAATTATGAACGGTGGTGACATTAAACAAGATGGTGAGCTGAATCTAAGTATATTGAAATACGGCACACTGCAAACTGCCGGATTTGGTTTTACAGGACTTTCAATCCCGCACAAGATATCTGTACTACTACCAATTTTTGCAGTGATCATATTTATTCTCTACTTTATCTACAACAGTCGTGAAAAACGTAAACGACGACGTAGCGCATAAAAACGTATGACACGTGTCATTCTTCTCTCCGTCGCGCTTCTCGGCGTCTTACTAAGTGCGAGAGTGGTAACTGCGCAGTCAGCTCTTTCTATTGGTCACGCAACCACTTCAATAAATCTGAGCATCTGTGGCAATCAACTGGTTGACGTTGGTGAGCAGTGCGATGTGCCTGGTGAAATTGGTCTTTATAGTACCACCATTGTTGGTCGACAGTGTACACCTCGATGTAAATTTGGTCCGTACTGCGGTGATGGAATTTTGCAAACTCAGCAGGGTGAGCAGTGTGATGACGCAAATAATGTAAGCGGGGACTTTTGTTCTGCTACCTGTAAAATTGAGCCGGCTGGCTCAGGTGGTGGTGGAACTTCAGGTGGAGGTTCAAGTAGTGGGGGAGGCGCTGCAAAGCCTCAAGGTGACACGCAGGTGAGTATTTCGGGCTTGGGTTACCCAAGTCAGACAATAAATTTTCTTCTCGATACAAAGTCTGTAGGTTCGGTAAAAGCAAACAGTACAGGTCGATTTGAATTTGCCACGAATGCATCGCCAGGCACCGCTTCGCTCGGAGTCTGGGCGCTCGATAGTGCAGGAATTCGTTCTATAACACTGAACAATACGTTTGATGTAACTCAGGGTGCTATTACCAACGTAAGTGGTCTGATTTTGCCTCCAACATTAAGTGTGAGTCCTGCTAAAATTGCGCCAGGAAGCACTGTTACTATTACCGGTCAAAGCATTCCGTCAGCAAAGATTGAAATTTACTTTAATACTAATGAATTTGTTGAGTCAACTGATAGTGATGCCACCGGTCGCTTTTCTCTCGTCTATAATGCAAGCAAACTCCGTAGCGCAAGCTATGTCGTCAAGGCACGATCGATTACAGGTATAGCACCTCTCATAACACAAAGTGCGTACAGTAGTGCCGTGCAGCTGCTAGTGGGCATCGACGGGGCTCCCTCAACTGCATCTGACTTAAACAAAGACGGAAAAGTCAATCTCACCGACTTTTCGATTCTCATTTTCTGGTGGCAATCAAATGGTGGCAATTCTAACCCTTCAGCTGACATCAACGGCAACGGAAAAGTGAGTTTGGAAGACTTCTCAATCCTGCTGTACAACTGGACCGGTTAAACAAAAAACATCTAGCAGAGCCAGATGTTTTTTGTTTAGCACGCTTGCTGATGAATGAGCAAACGAGCGTAGCGACTATTGCGAATTGATGCGAGTGTTTTTTATTCATAATAAAAACATCCGCGCAGTTACCAACCTGATACCACCTGTATCACTCACGTAGCGACTATTGCGAATTTGACCTAGTTTTTAAGGAGTTTGCGACTATAAAAACGGAAATACCCTTGTGGTGATGCGAGTGTTTTTTATTCCTAATAAAAATCTGCGCAGTTGTAAACCTGTCTAAATACGCTTAATAAATTTAGCTGAGCATTTAAATGTCAGCGCTAATAAACTTGTTATTTAAAAAATATTTATGGTGCTGGTAACAGTACGGTAAACATTTGTAGAGTTTCTCTTCAAAATTTTTGAACTGATGACTGCGTTAATACTTTGCACAAGAGTTAGAAGTGCATTATGACAATATTTTGTAATTTATATGTTTACGTCTGCGAATTTAGACAGGTTGGTGACTGCGCGGATAAACTGCCCTAGGACAAGGGGCAGTTTACTCGCATAAATTCGCCATTGTCGCTAC
>JANPGF010000060.1:0-4817 GCA_031423775.1 Candidatus Kaiserbacteria bacterium
CAAACGATAAAGCTGCTGTAGATGCTTTTCACGAAGCAGGCCTAGCAGCAGGAGGGAAAGACAACGGCGCTCCAGGGTATCGTGAGCAGTATAATCCTGCATATTATGCAGCATTTATCCATGATGCGGACGGAAACAATGTAGAAGCGGTGTGGTTTGATCCGGAGAATAAATAGATCTTAAAATATAGTTGTTTAGTAACAAAACCCCTCAGATCAAAATAGATCTGAGGGGTTTTGTACGTATATGTGTTTTTGTTAATTTTTCAGAACTTCACCAGATTGCGCCAGGACGAAGTAACGTCCGAAATAATACAGTGAATGTATATTGTACCAAATATATACTATTGACATTTTAATATAATGTTATATTATTCTGACAAATAGCACAGGAGGATTACATGTCTGATAAACAATTGCTTGCTTTCTTTCAGAAGGGTGGGGAATGGGAAGATTCGTACAGCTCGTTCTTGGGTGTCGCCTATGTGACCAAAGAACGTGCGAAGGAGATCCAGCACGCACAAGCACTTGCATACATTGCAGAAAAAGTTAAAGAAAGCGAGCCTGGGACTTTGTCTGATGAAACTGAACCCGATTGGCTCTCGGCTGAGAACGAGTCGGATCCCTACGGTATGTATGTTGTGTGGATCAGTGGTGAATCGGTATCTTTTACTGCCGAAGTCACCACCTGCTTCGAGGGGATGACCCCGACGTGAAGTCGAAGAGCCCGCGTTTTGCGCGGGCTCTTTTTATAATAGTTGTTTAGATTTGAGTTTTTACTTACAACTACGATTTACTTTGGAAGGTAGCATCCAAACGTTCTATAAAATAGGCACGAAGTTCTGTTGGTAGACCTGCGAGTACATCAGCTGTAGACCAGGCACGTATTGCAATACGCTGTTTTATTTCAGTTTCAGAAGTGCAGATTTCACCGAGATCGATGAGGATGATTTCTCCGGCAGCATTGCGACCAAAATTACTGGCAATATTAAAATTTTTCTCGATGAGTGAATGGTTATAAAGAAAGAACGCAAAGTCGACAAAGTCGTCAATGACGCATTTTGCTTCTTCCGCACTTACTCGCTTGAACACTGCTCCCAATGTTTCGACCTTTTCCTGCTCATATTCGTATTCTGATATAACTAGCGGATTACCAAACAGTTTTTTATCGAGTGTGCTCTGCTGTATGAACGTAAGCGACCGAGAAGCCGCCTTCCGACCTTCGTTGTAGCACTTACAAAAACGGATGACTGGCGGGTGGAGGTAGAGAATTGATTCTTTTAACATGACGCCCCATGCTCCAAAAAAACTGTTATATTTCTTTAACACTCTACCGTTGCCGATGTCGTAGACGCTAAATTGCCAGCCCTGATTGATAAGCTTCATATAGATAATTTGAGGAAATATAGCACGTATAAATTATTTTGCATCTTTTTGTATGTTTGTAAAGGTCCCTCTAGGTAAAGGTAAAAAATGCTTGAAGTGGCAGATAGGATTATGGAAACTAAGATAATGGAGCATGTGTCTGTGCTACAATTTCTAAAATGAATACTTCTTACACGGTCCTACCAAGAACGATTAATGAAGTTATTACACATCTCGATAACATCGTTATCGCGTCTGAAGCCAGCGGTTCTCGGATGGGCTACTTCCCGGCGATGTATAATCGCGTCACGAGACGAGCGCGTCAGCGCATCCTAGAGGGTGCATTTGAGGATAATGAACGTATGGAGCGTTTTGATGTAATTTTTGCCAACCGATATCTCGAAGCCTATTACGCGTATCAACAAGGTAGGCCATGCTCGGAATCTTGGAAAGTCACCTTTGAAGCTGCAAAAACCTGGAGTCCGATGGTGATTCAGCATTTAATTGCGAGTATGAATGCACATATTAGTCTGGACCTTGGTATAGCTGCTGCTTTAACTGAAACACAAAATTTACCATCACTTAAAAATGATTTTGATCAGATCAATGACATCTTGGACTCGCTGATTGACGAAGTTGAAGCAGAACTACGAGGTATATTTCATCCCCTAGTAACGTTCGATAAATTAACCGGAAATGTATATTGGCGGGTTGCACATGTAGGTATTGTAAAAGCTCGAGCCGATGCGTGGAATGTTGCGCAAGCCTATGCGGCACTACAATCAGATGCAGAACGCCAAGCGTACATACAAACCCGTGACCACCACATTGCGCTAATTGGAAACAAGATTCCCCGCCCACCATTGTTAGTAAAAGTAATGGCTGGAAACTTACGCTTTTTCGAGCAGGGGACTGTAGCAAGTAAAGTGCGAGTTTTGAATCGGTAACAGGTGTTAATTAAAGAATGACACAACTAGTCTCCGAGGACTAGAGTTTTGAACATTTACAACATCAATCAAATATTGTAATTTTTTTGAAACTCAAACAATATTCAGTAAGTCTGTAAAATTTTAAAAAAATAATGGGCCGCCAGGAGGGGGCGGCCCATGAACTTCACATGTCAGGATCAACGTCGAAACCGAATTTTCTTGGATAGAGATGGAATAGGAGCAGCGCTCTGGCTTGTGATTTGAAGTCATTTTTCTCTTGTCGATTCAGAGATGTAGGGATTGTCATCTTTAGACCAGAAATTTCATTGTCCTCTGTATATGCATATTCGGTAGCTTCGTGGATTCCGAACTGATCTTTGGCAAGATTGTTCAAACCTAATTTTACCTGACCCCACACTCGTCTCGGTATATGTATAGTAGTCCCACTGTCATCAGCCCAAAGTCGATAGGTGTTGGGCTGGCCAGAATAGTCTGCATATGCACAAGTCATAGGATTTCCTCACATCTGAACCTCACCATCACACGGTTATCGTGGTGGTAAGGTTGAATGTGAGGAAACTAAAATGAGCTTCTGCTACAAGTATATCAGTTCAAATCATCATTGTGTATTTAAGTGATAATAGTATTTTCAACGTTAGTAAAATAATATCCAACTCAAAAACAAGGCTCATTTAAGTCTTACTTTTACTATTTGGGACTGCTGTCCATGAAGGGAATTCACATCAAAGGGAATTGGAACTAACATAAAAAAGCTGAAAGCGCGGGAGAAATTACTTCAACTGTTAGAACGGCTGTGTGCTCAAGAGATATGTTGACATTTAATATCAATTGTGTTATTGTTTTGGCTGATTTACACGTTCTCAAACACGGGGGGACACCAAATGTCTCAATACGCTTGCAAACTCCTGACCGATAGCGGGGTCAAATACGTCGCCTTTTGTGACACAATCGACCAATTTATCTCAGTCGTTTACGCCTCGCCGGAGGGAGTTGCTCAAGCACTGGGCGACGGCAGCTCTGCTGAAGAGTGCGAGGAAGCCGCCGAGCTTCATGTGTACGACATACGTCGTCAGGTGATTCATGAAGCTGCGAAGCTGCTCTCTGACCTCAAACTCGGCAAGACCTTGCGAGTGAGCGAAATGGTGCTCCTTGGTGGGGTGTTGAGCTTTCTCGAGGCTACGGTAGCACCTCATCAATGGGACTATCTCGAAATCAGCGACGAAGTAATTGGTGCGTGGATTTCCGAACTAGGCCTGCGCAAGAAGTATCCTGATTACGACAACTACGATATCCTCGCAGATTGCGCAGTATATCCAGCTATTCAGGAAGCGCCGCAACGTCGCCGTATACCTCAATTCTTCCACGAACCGCGGAAACGTCCTTCCGTATCGCAAAACAAGCTCGCTGGCCGTTATGTCAGCAAACTTACTCTCATTGCGAATATTGTTGGGCCGAACAAGAACACTCCCGAAGAAGTGGTTGAGAGGTTCTACAAGAAGTCGAAAGGATAAATTCCAAAAGAATACATATCGACCCAAGTCCGCCCCCATCTTGGCGGACTTTTTTATTGTTTCTGTAACGGCTTTGATTGCTCACACAAACCTGCCACTGGCAGGTTTCCTCGTAGGATCAAGGAAAAGGGCTAAATGTACTTTGGTTATTATTCTTTAAGAACTGTATATAAATAGAAAGTACATCCAATCAAGTATTTACACTTTGACAGAAATTCTCTCTTCTGGCAATTGAAGGACACTACAGTTCCAATATTGCTAAAAAATGCCGGTTTGCAAGTTATTGCGTTAAGTTAATTGTTGTGTTATAAAAGTTAAAGTTTTGAAATGTAAGGGATGAGCCATGCCAAAACGAGATCGTATGCTTGGACCAGTACAGATAGTTCTGCTGCATCTCATTGATACTAACGTGGAGAGATATGGTCAGGCACTTCGTAATAGAATCGCTGTCTTATTTGGAGAGCATATTTCAGTTGCTCAAGTTTATATTGCACTCAATAGACTTCAAGAGCGTGAACTACTTATTAAGGGAGCGTCGGAGCCTACTTCACGAAGAGGGAGACCAAGAAAAATGTACCTAATTTCTCCAGGGGGAGTAGAGGCGCTCAATTTATATCGAAAAGTTGCTTCACATATTTTGGTGGATAACGAACCAGCGCACTAGCGCTGGTTTTTTGATATATCTAAAAACACCATGCTTCAGCCGTGGAGTACGTTTGAAGGCAATGCGTATACTAAAGCATGTATAAAAGGGGACATGGGAAAAGGGGATGTGTACAATAAAGCTGGGAGGCGCGTTTGTATTTTTGGAGTGGTGAAAAGGAAAAGTTCTAAATGAACTTTGCTTATGTATTGTGTGGTCACGAATCACTAAGTATATTATTTCGCTACGCTCATAATCTACTAAGTGTTCTCGACCCCGGCTCGTATGTTTTCTCCTCTGGGGAGGAGGAGAAAACATGACTGTGCCTATCACAGCAGCCCGCAAGCAA
>JANPGF010000061.1:0-3817 GCA_031423775.1 Candidatus Kaiserbacteria bacterium
ATCACTTTCGTATAGACTGGTTCGAGATCGGCGTCCACCGGTCACCTCCTTGTATGTATGTACCGAGAAGCATCAACGTTCTTTTGTTCGATGAAACCCCTCTACTCTCTCTAGAAATCTGGAGAGAGCGCCTGGTAATCCATACCACAAAAGTTGACGAATTACAAGTTATGTCGTATCTGTCAAAGAACTTTGAACAAATGCACTGCACCTAACTTTGTTCAATGCATTTCATTTGTGTATATCTTACACTATCTTATACCTCTGTGTTGTATTCGTCAATGTCAGTAGCTATTAGTGTTAAATTGACACAATGTAGTGAATTTGTTAGGGTGGATGTGGCGTTCATACAGGCAAGGAAAAATCGAATGAACAACATTGCTCTTTTACAACGATTTACTGGCTCCCTCGTGGGGGTTCATGTTGGCGACTCGATTGGAGCGCCGTACGAAACCTGGGGTCCGGAAAAGATCGCGGCCGACATCGCGTCGCGGGGTGGACTCACCTTCTTTGACTACCCAAACCCGTGGGCAAAAGACGGGAATGGAACAATCCTCCCTGCCGGCAGGCCTACCGATGATTCCGAACAAACTGCCTGCTTGGCCGACAGCTTGATTGCATGCAATGGTCTCGACACCGCACATCTCTACGAGCTTTTACGGGCAAGTGTTTTTGATCAGAAAAGCCTGCTCTGGAAGGGCCGTTCGACGGGAGCTGGTGGCACTACGAAAAATGCACTGAGCGGAGATCCGGCTCGTGAAGCACTCGCCCGTAACAACACAATTGGTACGAACGGTAGTGTCATGCGGGCAGTACCGATGGGACTCTGGTGGGCAACGCGCATCCTTGACCTCCAAGATGAAGATGTGCGGACTATGCAGACAAAAGAGGCCAAGGACATGACCTATATCATGTCTGAAGTCACCCACGTACACCAACACAGCAAGGATGCCAGTTGGCTGTATACGCTTGTAGTGGCAAACTTACTTGCAGGCAATGAACCTGATGTTGCCCTCGACAATGTCGAATACACCGACCCCAGTCTCGCAAAAAGCAAACTTGCACAGCGGGTATTTCTCTCGGTCTACGACCGAGACCTTACCCCCTATGACCCCGGGGCATGGCCAGCTCGTGGCACTGCCGAATTTTCCCTCTATGTCGCACTCTATGCCCTGAAGCATTCAAAGACATTTGCTGAAGGAATCGAAATGGCGGTGCGGGTTGGTGGCGACACCGACACTTATGCCGCAATTGCGGGCGGACTCCTCGGTGCACACTATGGCAACGAGGCAATTCCCGAGGACTGGCGGAAAGCGATCCTCGGACATGATCAGATGGTCGATTACGCTACGAAGATCTACGATCTGAGGTGCCCACACGCATAACACACTACCCCAACCATTTACTGGTTGGGGTTTTTCTTTACAAAAAAAATTACACATTCACAAACTAACAATGTGGTGTATAGTACCACTAGAAAATTCTTTGGAAGGAAAATCTGATGGCTGAACATACCAAGCGTTTTGTTATTAAAGGGAAAATCTACGAAACCAAACCGGGAACCGACTGGTCACTCGTATACTATGACCGAGATGAGGACACCCACTTGAGCATGGCCATATTTGGCCAAGCAACAATTACGAACGCTCTGTTTGAGACACAGTACTCATTTGAAAGTGTTCCTGAACTATTTGGGATCGCAGCAGCAGGCATACACTACAAAGCGCTTTATCAGGACAACATTACCGAACAGGTGAGAGAATTCCTACGGCGAAACGTGGTGCAATCAGGACACGTGGTGTGGTACCTCCTGCTCGGAACTGGCGAGATACGAACGATACATACTGAGTCTGAGGATTTTGTAACAGCTCATACCGACGTCTCATACCCTGAACTACCGCAAGGAGGTGCGGTGGGCGACTACATAGAAATCCTCGGTATCGCCCGAGCCGATACTGATCCCGAGCTGATTGTGTGATAAAAAAATAGAGATGAGCCATACCTGCGGCTCATTTTTTATATTTGACTTTTACCTTTTATTTTTATATTGTTGCCACATCGAAACAGTTCTTGAAAGGAACGATCATGCAGTTTCAAATGCAGTACTCGCAGCCCGACCAATTCCTCAAAGTTTCACAATTGATTACGCCATTCGGCGGAACCATCGATATGGATCCCGTTTCGTTTGGAACCCATTCAAGTGGTGCCAACACACTCATAGTCAACATACCGGACGCGAATGTGCCAGCGTTTGAAAAAGTAGTCACGCTCTTTGAACTGACTGAATACTGCGAGCGTCTGCCCAGGTAGGGTGCCGCCAGGCACATAAAAAGGACAAGCCACACGTGGCTTGTCCTTTCTTCATATATGCATGTTTAGAGGAACAGGTTGGTGTACGAAATGAAACAGCCACTCAGCTCTGCATTCAAATCATCTAACCCTGTCTGGAGTCGCGCCCGTAGGGCGAGGGTCAACTCATCCACAAGTGCCGTCTTTTCCAAACGACTCTGATGCTCGGTTGGTTTCGGCATCTGAAGCGGTTCGAGGACTCGTATAAACGCATGCCGCGGCCCAACAGCAATTGGAACAAATTTGTTCAAAGTGTTCCGTAGACCACGAGTACATAGTTCTGCCCGTAATCGTTTTTGGTGCTCAGCAATTTCTTCCTGGGTCAGTACATTCGATCCGAGGGCAAACTCGGCAAACTTTTGCCAGCGTTCGATACTCGCGAGCAGCAACTGCACCTTTCTCGCTTTGATCCGATCGGTATTTTGATTGCTCTGCTGCCACTTGCGTGCTGACCGGTAAAGCGCTGCACCAATTTCGGTACTGAACACCAACTCAGCCAACTCGGCAACTGCTTCAGACAAATACTGCGGCAATCGTTCGGACACTGAATCAGCACGATTTACCAGCATTTGAATCATCGCTTCATCTCGAGCCAGTAGTTCCTCGTAGAGGTGATGCACCGCCTGGGCTGGATTTAGTTCTCGCTGCGGCACAATTTTGAGCTGCCGGCAGATATAGCGATACTCAGTCAAAAGACCATCAGCCACATCTGTTGTAAACACGATTTTCCAGATGACCGGAGCCACATAACTCGCTTCTACTTCGGGATGCAATTCCTGTACCCGCAGGGCCATATCAACGGCACCAGGAAACAGTTGACTAACATAGTTACTATGCCAACCAACTGACCCTTCGGGATGCAGCAGTACTCCATCCCCGCGTGCTGCCACTTTGATGGAATGGAATTTGGCTGTTTCAGCCACTCGAGGAATCTGTGCGATCAAGTTGTTCGCCAACCAAAACCATTGAGCTGCCCCGCCCATACCGTTCACAATCGTATGCGTTGCCCAACTCGCGGCATGAGGCGCCGTGAGTGACAGCAGATATTTATCCAACATCCAGTCGGTGAAAAATTCTGGATGATTTGGCGTAATAAACACTGCCGTTTTTTCAGTACTCACGAGTGTCCGTAACTTTTTCAGATCTTCAGCCGGAAGGTTCACTTCTGTGATGCGAGTGAGTGGACGTGGCCGCAGATGTTTCAGCCCTGGCAACCCACCCACAATCAAGAACCGATTGATATACGTCATCACGGTCATCACCACCGGATTCGGCCGTGGCGGAACAAAGGTATTTAATCGTGACATGACTCACCTCATCTATTTCAAGTTTCTGTCTGCGCGTACAATACCACAAAATTAAGAGATGTATATATTGGACATTAGAAAAGGGCGAGCCATTGTTATGGCTCGCCCTACTTTTTATTTTGATTTCACCTTCTTATGCGGCTTTGTACATTGGGTAATCG
>JANPGF010000062.1:0-4459 GCA_031423775.1 Candidatus Kaiserbacteria bacterium
CAAAGCAGTTTGCTTGCTACATTGGATCTATTGAAATAACTCCCTTTGGGAGTTTTTTCATTTGAGCCAATGTAGCAAGCAAACTGCTTTGCTTGCGTCCGGAATCGAACGACCGCAGCGATGTTTTCTTTTTCTTCGAGAAAAGAAAACCGCGAGGTGTGGTCAAGAACACTTAGTAGATTTGGAACGTAGTGAACAAATATACTTAGTGATTCGGGACTCGATTCCGGACATTGGCTCATCAACAAAAACTAGAATGTATCCATTCTAGTTTTTGTTTTGTTATACTCTGTATATGCAATTACTAGAGTTAACCGCTGAGAATATACAAGGCTATTTAGATGACTGTATAACAGTACAGAAACAACTAGTGGGTGATAAAGCATTAATTGTGCCGGAGCATTTTGTTGCGACAGCAGAAAGTAAAACTAGTTATTTTCAAGCCGTAGTTGAAGACGGGCACGTAATTGGAATGGGGGTGGTAAGTCTGGTGGTACACCCGGTTGACATTACAGGGTTTGTAAACAATATTGTAGTAGATGAAAACCATCGTGGTAAAGGGGTGTTTAGTGCTATTATGGTCGCCTTAGAAGAGAAGGCAAAAGCGTGGGGATGTTCCGATCTGGCGCTCACCTGTTCACGCCCTGAAGTGCAATCATTGTATGAAAAGCGTGGGTATACAGAAAAAGTAACAAAATTTTACCTTAAAGATATATAACCAATGGACTCTGCAAATGACGCAAAAGCTCGTATCGTAGAAATTGAAGCTGCCATGGTGCGGTCGGATTTTTGGAATAACCCAAGTGTGGCTCAGGCGATGATTAAAGAGTTGCAGGAACTACGTGATGTTGCCGAAGGGAAAGGAAAGTTTGATCGGAGTAATGCCGTTGTTTCAATTGTTGCTGGTGCAGGCGGAGATGATGCCGAAGATTTTGCGCGTATGCTCCGCGAGATGTATCAGAAATATGCTGCGAGTCGAGGGTGGCAGTGTGTTGAAATTGATAGCAATCAAAACACGATGGGTGGGTATCGCAACTTGACAATGGAAGTACAAGGGAAAGAAGCGTATGGTACCCTCGCGTATGAATCTGGCGTACATAGACTGGTGCGCATGTCACCGTTTAATAGTAGTGGTAAACGGCAGACGTCATTTGTGCTCGCTGAAGTGTCTCCCCGTGTTGATGATGTGACGGCGACTGATTTGCATGAGGAAGACGTTGAGGTGTCGTTCACTCGCTCAGGGGGCGCTGGTGGACAGAACGTGAACAAACGCGAGACAGCGGTCCGTATGGTACATAAACCAACGGGACTGTCAGTCCATGTTTCGACTGAACGGTCGCAGGTGCAAAATCGTGAACTGGCACTCTCACTCTTGTCAGGGAAATTATTTGCGTTTGAAGAAGCGCAACGTCAGCGTGAGATGCGCGGACTCTCTGTCGAAAAGACAGTGAAGATTGAGTGGGGGAGTCAGATTCGTTCGTATGTACTCCATCCCTATCAAATGGTAAAAGATCATCGTACCGGAGTAGAAACTAGCCAGATTGATAAAGTCTTAAATGGTGATATACAGCTATTCCTCGACGCATCCCCCGATGTAGCGTAAAATAGGTTGGTCTATGATTTACTTTGATAATGTTTCAAAACTCTACAACAACGGGCAGTCTGCTGCCATTCAAGAAGTGACATTTCAAATTGATCCGAAAGAGTTTGTATCAATTGTCGGTCACTCTGGTGCCGGCAAGTCGACACTCCTTAAGATGATTATTGCGGAAGATAGACCAACTTCAGGTACGGTTTTTTTCGAGTCACTTGATATTCACCGCATCCCTCGAAACCGTCTACCGCAGTACCGTCGAAAAATTGGTACCGTGTTCCAGGATTTTAAATTACTCCCTCACAAAACCGCCTACGAAAACGTTGCTTTTGCTATGGAAGCAAATGGTCGTACTGATGAAGAGATTGCTGAGAACGTGCCTCAGGCACTCGCGCTGGTTGATCTCACCGATAAAGCTTGGAATTTTCCTAATGAACTCTCTGGTGGAGAGAAACAGCGGGTGGCAATTGCACGGGCAATTGTAAATCAGCCGGATATTATCGTGGCTGATGAGCCAACGGGTAATCTTGATCCGATTGCGACGTACGAAGTTGTACAAATACTACGCAAGATAAATGATCTCGGCACAACCGTGGTTATGACAACCCATAACAAGGGTGTGATTGATGAACTTGGTCGTCGCGTGATTACGATGGATAGTGGTCGAATAGTACGGGATGACGAAAGTGGTAAGTACGTACTATAATACTAGGTATGGTTACAAGTTTTCGGCGAGTAGTGCGTGCAGGGTTTGTCGGTTTTTGGCGTAACGCGTATGTGTCCCTGGCTTCTATCTTTGTGATTACAGTCGCGCTCTTTGTGATCGGCTCGACGATGCTCATTGATCAGCTCCTGACTGTGTCCTTGACCCAGTTGCAGGCAAAAGTAGATATTAACGTCTACTTTGTTACGACAGCTGCACAGGGTGATATCGATAGTTTGATCAATTCAGTCAAGGCCTTGCCTGAGGTGGAAAAGGTTACCTATACCTCACGAGAACAAGCACTTGAACAATTCAGAGCAAAGTATAATGGTGATACGACCACCATGCAGGCACTTGATGAATTGAAAGACAATCCACTCGGTTCAACTATTGCGATTCAGGCAAAACAGACATCGCAGTACGAAGGTATTAATCGTTTTCTGACCGAAGCAAATAACCCCGTAGTTGACCGGATTAACTATGCAGATAACAAGGAATCAATCGAGAAACTCTCCTCAATTATTGCCGCCGTTAAACAAGCGAGTTTCGTAACATTGATTGTTCTTCTGGTAGCAGCTGTGATGATTACCTTTAATACCATTCGTCTTGCCATCTTTACCGCCAAAGAAGAGATTTCCATTATGCGGCTGGTAGGAGCAAGTAACATGTATATTCGCGGTCCGTTTATGTTGCAGGGCTTGATGTATGGACTCATCTCTGGTGTACTAGCTCTCCTTATTCTCTATCCAATTGTGATGTGGCTTGGTCCGAAAACAGCGGTCTTCTTTGAGTTCAATTTATTTGATTATTTCGTTTCGAATTTCTCGTATATTTTTGGAGTGTTGATAGGGATAGGGGTATCGCTTGGTTTAGTATCGAGTGTCCTCGCGGTAGCGCGGTATTTACGAGTGTAATTTTAATTCAGTATGACCACCAAAAAATCGACAGTTACAAAGCCCACCAAAAAGCCAACACTGTCGACCGCTAAAAAAGATGCCAAATACATTTTTGTAGTCGGCGGCGTGATGAGTGGGGTAGGTAAGGGAATTACCTCATCATCTATCGCTCTTATTTTACAAGCGCGGGGACTATCAGTCACCGCGATTAAAATTGACCCGTATATTAATGTGGATGCGGGGACGATGAATCCAACCGAACATGGTGAATGTTTCGTTCTCGCAGATGGTTTAGAAACCGATCAGGATATGGGGAATTACGAACGTTTTTTGAATATTGATTTACCAGCAGATAACTATATGACGACTGGGTCTGTATATCAGACCGTGATCCGTAAAGAGCGTAATTTAGAGTATAAAGGTAAGAACGTTGAGGTGGTGCCTGATATCCCGTTCGAGGTGATTTCTCGTATCAAACATGCAGCAGCACTAGCAGCGGCTGATGTGGTGTTGGTTGAAATCGGCGGCACGGTTGGCGAGTATCAAAATGTCCTCTTCCTTGAGGCGGTCCGTATGATGAAGAGTGAGACGCCTGATAATGTTGCTGTGGTGATGGTAAGTTATTTGCCAGTACCGGGTAGTATTGGCGAGATGAAGACCAAGCCAACTCAGACGGCAGTTCGTTCACTGAACAGTGCAGGAGTATTTGCTGATATTATTATTGCGCGAAGTACCCAGCCGATTGATGCTAAGCGTAAAGAAAAGATATCTCGTTTCTGTAATGTTCGTCCTGAACATGTGATTTCGGCACCTGACGTTTCGAGTATCTACGATATTCCACTCAATTTTGAAGCAGATAAACTCTCGACTCAGATTTGTGACGTACTTCGCATTATAAATACCAAACCTTCAAATCTGAGTGGTTGGAAAAAATTCATCGCTAATTCAAAAAAGAACGATGCCACGGTAAAAATTGCGGTAGTAGGAAAATACTTTAGTTCGGGTGACTTCGTCTTGTCTGATGTCTATATTTCAGTCCTCGAAGCCATTAAATATTCGACCTACTCGCTTGGCCTCAAACCTGTGATTGAGTATCGTTCCTCCCTTGATTTTGAAGATGGTAAACGATTGTCTGAACTAAAAAAATATGATGGCGTATTGGTTCCTGGTGGATTTGGTAAGACAGGTGTGCCAGGTATGATTAATGTGATTGGGTACGTCCGTAAAAACAAGATTCCTTTTTTTGGTATTTGTTATGGTATGCAG
>JANPGF010000063.1:0-19134 GCA_031423775.1 Candidatus Kaiserbacteria bacterium
CCCATGCCACCAGTGATGGACCATGAGGCGAAGGCCACGCTGGAGCCAAGCTCCGAGACAGCCAGGTCATACGGGAGGCACCGTAAGCGGTCAACCTCCCCACACAGCGGCGGCGTCGGCGATGGGATACACCCTGTCGCACCAAAACGCCCCGGCCACTGACATCGTCCGGGCATTCACGGCAGTAGTTGCCCTTTCCCGAACTTTTCTATAATAGCATATTTAAATTAAATGTCAAGTCTTTTGTCAGCACTTTAGTAAGTTGTCAACAAAAAGCTTGAAATACCAGGGTTTTTATAGGTTAAAACTGTGGTACTATACTAGGTAATGCCGCTCGATATCCTCATTGAAGGACTGCTTTTTTACCGGTCTGCACCGCAAAAAAAAGCTACTCTCCAAAAAATGTACGATGTTAGTACTGAGGATTTTACGGCTGCCCTTGCGGCACTGAAAACACGACTGGCTACAGGAGCAACGAGACTGCTCGAAACTGACACAGATATTGAACTAGTTACAGCTCCTGAGCTCGCTCCCTATATCGAAGCGCTACGCAAAGGTGATATTAAAAGTGATATTGGAAAAGCTGGGGCTGAAACACTTGCTATCATTTTATACCGTAACCCCATCACACGTAGTGAGATTGATCGGATCCGTGGAGTAAACTCATCATTTATTCTCCGCAATCTTCTCATACGGGGATTGGTAGAACGTAGCCAAACCAAACAGGGGAGCGGTTACACGTTTGGTGTGAGTTCCGCCCTTCTGGCACACCTTGGTGTAACTGATAGCCGTGCACTCACTGATTTTGCCCGTATTACGGATGCGCTTGAAACTTTTACTCACGAACAGGTAATTGAAACGACACCATGATTGAACCTGACGATTACCTAATCGAAACTACACTCCCTGAAGACAAACCGACAGGAAAGAGGTTTCCTGTTTTTGCACAATTAACCGTTCTAGGACTTATCCTTGCGGTAATTTTTGGTATTAGCTACGCTCCTGCATTTATAACAGGAAAGAAAACTGAAGACGCCCACAAACAGGCGGTAGCCGCACCACTCGTCATAGCCGAAGAAACCATTAAAACTATTCCGACTCTCGAAGGTATTACTATCAGCGCAAAAGCTGCGTATGTATACGATGTGCGCGCTAAACGTGCCCTCTATAGTAAATCGCCCGACACCGTACTACCACTTGCATCAATCACAAAACTGATGACCGCACTCATTGCGCACGAACTCGTAGCAACCGATAAAACTGTTATTGTGCCAAAAGCAGCTGTATCGCAGTCCGGCTCAAGCGGAATCTCTGAAGGAGAACGCTTCACAACAGCAGCACTCTCAAAATATGCAGTGCTCGCATCATCAAATGACGCAGCATATGCACTTGCAAGTGCCGTTGGAGCAGTCATCGATCCCACAAAGAACCCGAATCAGACATTTGTCAAATCAATGAACATCCGCGCGACTGAACTGGGGCTTACACACCTCCATTTTCTCAACCCAACTGGCCTCGATGTTTCTACTACCGAAGCCGGTGCCGTAGGTACTGCGCGAGAAGTATCATTTTTGATGGAATATATCGTTGATAAGTATCCGGAGATCCTCAAGCCAACAACTGTTGCAAGCGCTCGTGTATATAATGCTGACGGTTTGTACCACGACGCAGAAAACACTAATCCAATTATAAATAAAATTCCTAACTTGCTTGGTTCAAAAACCGGGTACACTGATCTTGCTGGCGGTAACCTTACCATTGCGTTTGACGCAGGATTTAATCGACCAATTATTATAACAGTGCTCGGCTCAACCTATGATGGACGCTTTGCTGATGTACAGAAATTAGTCACCGCCGTTACCAAAGCACTCGCTGCTGAATAATTACTGTATATGGAATTCCCAATTTTCAAAATCCTTATTCCAACCACCCTGGCGTTTTGTCTTGGTATTCTGCTTACCCCAATTCTGACGCACTACCTGTTTACATTTAAAGTGTGGAAAAAGCAGGGTGGCAAAACAGCAATCGGGGGGCATGTAGCCACGGAATTTAATCGTCTCAAAGGTGGCGACGAAATTAAAACCCCTCGTATGGGCGGAATTGTGATCTGGGCGAGTGTCATCCTTACACTAGCAGTATTCTATATCGGGAAAATGCTTTGGCCACACTCAGTTTTTAACGATCTTTTTTTTCTTAGTCGGGCCCAAACCTGGATCCCAGTTTCAACATTACTGGTTGGTGCTGGTGTTGGGTTTCTCAACGATTACTATGACGTTGTGCACGGGGGAGTTGGGTTACGACTCAAAGTTCGCATCATTATAATTACTATACTATCTGCAGCTATTGGTTGGTGGTTTTATACGAAACTCGGTATCGATAGTATCGGGATTCCTTTTGACGGCTCGTTACACGTTGGCATAGGTATAATTCCGTTTTTTGTCCTACTAACGATAGCACTCTATGCGAGTGGCGTTATCGACGGTATCGACGGACTCTCGGGTGGGGTCTTTGCCGCTATTTTCTTTTCGTATTCAGGCATTGCTTTTATTCAACATCAGGTTGACCTCGCTGCCTTTTGTGCCACTGTGGCTGGCGGTATCATGGCCTTTCTTTGGTTCAATATCCCACCAGCCCGTTTCTGGATGACAGAAACTGGCTCTATGGCGCTTACACTTTCGCTCGCTGTAGTAGTACTGATGACGGACGAACTTGGCGAAGGGAAGGGGATTTCTCTCTTGCCACTCATTGGATTACCGCTTGTGGCGACCGTAACCTCAAACGTACTTCAAATTGCCTACCGTAAAGCTACCGGTAAAAAATTATTCCGAATCGCTCCTCTGCATCACCATTTTGAAGCAATCGGTTGGCCGTCTGCAAAAGTCACCATGCGCTACTGGATTATTAGCATTATGTGCGCAATAGCCGGCTTAGCCCTAGCTACAATTGTCTAAATAGTACTCTATGAACTCTACCCACCCTCATGCCAAATCTGTCGACACTATTCTCCTCGCGCTCGTGATTATTTTAGTGGGTGGTGGTTTTTTGATTTTTTCTTCAGCCTCACTCGGACTTCTGGCACGACAGGGGGCCAGTTTCTCTAGTGTTGCATTTAATCAATTTCTCTTTGGCATCGTCGGCGGCGGGGTAGCTATGTTCTTGACGAGCAATTTGTACTACCGCAATCTCCGAGAGTACGCATTTTATATTTTTGTATTTTCAATCCTCCTCACGCTCGCAGTATTTATTCCACACTTAGGTGCGAGTCAGGGTGGTGCACGGAGATGGATCTACCTGGGGTCATTTTCATTTCAACCAGCTGAAATTTTAAAGCTTGGTTTTATTATTTATGTAGCGACTTGGCTCTCGGGCATGCAACAGCACGTGACCGATTTCGTCAAAGGAACATTGCCATTTGTAGGCATCGTCGGCGGCGTTGGAGTCATCATGTTACTGCAACCAGATACTGATACCTTTATGATCATGGCTGCGGCCGCCCTCTCAATGTTCGTAACTGCTGGTGGGAGATGGCGTGATGTTGGCCTTATGTTTCTCTCAGCCGTTCTCCTGTTAACTATTGTTGCTTTTATGCGCCCCTACATCATGGATCGCTTTACTATTTTCCTCCATCCTGACAGCGATGCGCAGGGGAGCGGGTATCAGATCACCCAATCCCTCATAGCGGTTGGATCAGGTGGCTTTTCTGGCCGTGGTTTTGGCCAAAGTATTCAGAAATTTGAATACTTACCAGAACCTATCGGGGACTCAATTTTTGCTGTCTACGCAGAAGAATTTGGGTTTATCGGAACAACTTTTTTGATTTTACTCTATGTGTCATTTACTTTTCGTGGCTACAAAATAGCCGCTGAGTCACCCGACATGTTTGGTATGTTAATCGTTGTAGGATTTATGACCCTGATTGCCTGCCAATCATTTCTCAATATTGGCGCCATGATCGGTGTAGCCCCGCTTTCAGGCTTACCGCTCCCGTTTATCAGCCATGGTGGTACAGCACTCCTCTCAACCCTCATCATGGTTGGCATTATGCTGAATGTGTCGAAATACAGAAAAACCAAGCTGCACCCGTGATAGACTACTGATATGAGAATTGTGTTTGTAGGAGGAGGGAGCGGGGGTCATTTTTACCCACTCATGGCTACTGCCGAGGCATTACGTGAACAGCAACCCAATGCTGAACTTTTTTACATTGGCCCAAACCCTTTTAATGCAGACGAACTCAAAGCCAACAATATTCGACACCTCTACTGTCCAGCTGGTAAAATTCGTCGATACCTTTCATTCGCAAATATTATCGACCTATTTAAAACGCTCGGTGGACTGTTTGTTGCACTCTATCTGCTCTATGTTTGGTACCCTGATGTTATTTTCAGTAAGGGAGGCTATACCAGCGTCCCTATTCTTCTCGTTGCGCGATTCTATCGCATTCCGGTTGTCATCCATGAATCAGACAGTCGTCCCGGACGAGCAAACGCACTCGTAAAGAATTTCGCCCGGTACATTGGTATAGCGTACAAGGAAGTAGCTGATTATTTCCCGGAAGGAAAGACGGCACTCGTAGGCATCCCGATTCGCAAAGTAATTCGCACAATAAATCCAGACCCTTTTACCACGCTTGGCATTCCACATGACGTACCGCTTATTTACGTCACTGGCGGTTCGCTTGGTGCTGAACGAGTTAACCATCTCATTCTCCGATCACTCAACCTATTACTCCCACAATTCCGCATTTTTCATCAAACCGGAAACGAGCTCGAAGCTGAAGTGATTCAGACCGCACAATCACTCGTGACCGATCAGAGGCTTCTCGAACGATACTATGTAAAGGGGAGTGTGCCAGCAAGCACTATTGCATCACTCCTTGACGCAGCCAGCATCATTATTACCCGCGCAGGGAGCACAACACTCTTTGAAATCGCGCTCCACGGTAAACCGTCTATTGTTATTCCGATCCCCGAAGAAGTCAGTCACGATCAACGGACTAACGCGTACGCCTTTGCCCGAACCGGAGCGGCTTCAGTCCTTGAAGAGGGGAACCTCACCGAGAATTTGCTTGTCGCTGAAATTCGTTCTATTATGACTGACCAAGGTCGATACGCCACCATGCAACAGGCAGCTGTCAACTTCGCAAATCCAAATGCAGCAGCCGTTATTGCTGACAAACTTCGCACGATATCATTAGAACATGGAGCCTAATACTACCCCAAAAAAAATTGTTACTCGCTTTGCCCCGTCACCTACGGGTTTTATGCATATTGGTGGTGTTCGCACTGCGCTGTTTGCGTATCTCTTCGCGCGTAAGCACAATGGGACATTTATACTCCGTATCGAAGACACTGATAAAGAGCGCGAGGTGGCCGGCTCTATCGAACAGATACAAGAGTCACTTACTTGGCTTGGTATCGACTGGGATTATGGCCCAACAAAACCAGGTCCGTTTGGTTCATGTATTCAATCTGAACGACTTGAGATATACAAAAAATATGCACAAGAACTTATTGCAAAAGGCCTCGCATACCCTTCCCCCTATAGCGCTGAAGAAATAGCGGCTTTTAAACAGCAGGCAATTGATGCCAAAAAACCATTTTTGATGCGAAATCATCGACCAGAAACTTTTGATGACTGGGATGGTACACGGCCACTCCGCCTCAAGGTGCCTGAAATAAAGCGCTATACCTGGAACGATGTTACTCGTGGAGAATTGTCGGCGGGAGAAGAAATGCTCGACGATGTCATTTTAATTAAAAGTGATGGGTATCCAACCTATACCTTCGCCCACATTATCGACGACTATATAATGGGGGTAACCCACGTTATGCGAGCCGATGAGTTTATTTCAAGTATGCCAAAATTCCTGAGCATCCATGATGCCTTAGGAATTGCATATCCGACTTTTGTAACCCTACCACCAATCCTCCGTGACGACCGTACTAAAAAATTAGGTAAACGCGATGGAGCCAAAGATATCCTCGACTACCGTGCTGATGGCTATCTACCAGAAGCCATGATGAACTTCCTCGCACTGACTGGATGGAACCCAGGCACAGAACAGGAAGTATTTGCGCACGATGAATTAGTTGCGGCGTTTGATATCAGTAAAATTCAACGGGCTGGAGCTGTGTTTAATGAAGAAAAACTACTCTGGATGAATAAACAACATTTACACAAGCTTTCGGCCGAAGAATTTGTAGCCTACCTCAGTAAAAATGTTCCGGACCACCTAAAGCGTATTGCTAGTTTTACGACTGAAAAACTTGCGGCCCTAGCACCGATTATTCGCGAACGCATCAATACCACCGCTGAATTTGCCACCATGGCAGCGGCAGGGGAGTATGATTTTGCCTTTACTGCACCCACCTACGAAACTGAAATTCTTCGTTGGAAGAACGACGAAAACGTTTCAGCTGGACTGCCACGTCTCCGAGAAGCCATAACTATATTGGAAACGGCTGATTTCACTTCACCCGAAACCATCAAAGCAGCCTTGATGCCGTATGCAGAATCTGTGGGAAAAGGTGAATTGCTATGGCCGCTTCGAACCGCACTCTCTGGTCGAGCTCAATCACCAGACCCCTTTACTATTGCGTATATCATTGGCCAAGGGGAAACTATCTCCCGCCTCAAAACCGCCTGTGATAAACTAGGTGAGTAATGACTCGACACACGTTCTCTGTTTTTTTGCTTGGACTGGCACTGCTGCCTAGTCTCTTTTATGCTGTCGAGACTCCATTCGCACATGCGCAATCACAAATTGAACAACTGCAAGCTGATATTCGTGATCGCAATAGTAGACTAGACCAAATCCAAAAGGAAATTGCTAAATATGAAACCGCCCTTAAACAAGTAGGGGCGCAAAAAAGTACCCTAACCACGGCTATCGCAAAGCTCGAACTCGAGCGTGGAAAAGTGCAAGCCGATATTAGCTACACCGAACAGAAAATTACCTCTACAGATCTTGAACTTAATAAACTCATTCTTGAAATGAATGCGGCTGAAAAGGACATCAACACCAATAAAGCCGCCATGAGCGAAATTATTCGTAATGTCTACCAATCAAACAAAGAGTCATTGCTCGAGGTGCTACTGCAACACAACCACCTCTCAGAGGTCTGGAATGCGGTCGAGAGTCTCGAAAGTGTTCGAAACGGCCTCGCAGGACGAGTGAGCAATTTACATGAACTGGAAGCTACTCTCGCTACAAAGCGTGGTCAAACTGAAACTCGTCGTAGTGAACTGGTTGATTTAAAATCGCAGTACTCCGACCAAAACTCTGTTCTTACCCAAACCAAGGCCGAGCGAACTGAACTCTTGTCTGCCACCAAAAGCGAAGAAGCAAACTACCAAAAATTATTGAAACAACAGAAAGCAGCCAAAGATAAAATTGAAAGTGAAATGCGTGATTTCGAGGCCAAGTTAAAATTTATTCTCGACCCATCCAGTATTCCGGCTGCCGGTAGTGCGGTATTTGCGTGGCCACTCTCGAAGGTAATCATTACCCAATATTTTGGTGGAACTGAATTCGCCAAGCGTAATGCGGCTGTCTATGGTGGACGTGCCTATCACCCTGGTATCGACATGGGAACTCCAGTTGGGACTCCAATCCACGCACCACTTGGCGGCACCGTTCGCGCAACAGGGAACACAGACGCCGTGCCCGGCTGTTACTCGTGGGGTAAATGGACACTCATTGACCACGCGAACGGACTCGCTACGCTCTACGCCCACCAGAGTGTCCAGAGTGTGACTCCTGGTCAGCATGTAAACACCGGAGACATCATTGGTTACTCAGGTAATACCGGCTACTCAACTGGACCACACCTTCATTTTACCGTGTACGCCAAAGACGGGGTGAGCGTTCGACCATTCAATCAAATCAAAGCAGTCACAAGTTGTGGTAACGCCACCACCCCAGTCGCCGCCACCGAAGCCTACCTCGACCCACTCTTGTACTTGCCAAAGCAGGGGAGTTAATACACGGACCATGTCTCATCTTGCCCAACTGAAAAATGTTTCTTCAATTATTTCTGCTGAACCAGTCGACACCCTAACCCCGGTTGCGGCTCTGTATGAACCAAAAGTCCGAAAGAACATTCTCAAGCAGCTAAAGCAAGTTGGTATTTATCGCATTGTCTATAAAGTCAAAAAGTTGCACGTTGTCGGCTATATCGCCATTCCTCAGAGCGGCACTGACTTACCATGCCTGATTCACCTGCGCGGGGGTAGTCGGGATTTTGGCATGATACAACCCCGTGGCATCATACGAAACCTGCTCTATTATGCAGCTGAAGGATACGTTGTTATCACAACACAATATCCTGGCGTTGAAGGTGGTACCGGTGCAGACACCTTTGGTGGTCCTGACGATATTGCAAGTATCCTTAAACTACGTGATATTCTGAAAGCTCTACCCCAAGCTGACAGTACTAACATTGGACTAAAGGGTCACTCACGTGGGGGACTCATGGTATTTATGCTCTTGCGCCAAGTACGCTGGATAAAGGCCGCGATGATTGCTGGCGCTCCGACTGACCAAGTTGATCGAGCAGGCGATAGGGCACGTTGGCGAGAGCACCAAATCGATATGTGGGGTGGGAGTATTGACGAGTCTACAAAACGTTCACCAATACGCTGGGTAGGGGAGTTATCAAAAAAAGTTCCACTGCTTATTATGCATGGTTCAGCTGACTGGAGAGTATTGCCGCGCCACAGTTTCAACCTGTTGCCACTTCTCCACGAACACGCTATTCCGTTTCGTTTTATTTTATTTGAAGGAGCTGATCACGCCCTGACCGAGCACCGTCATGAATACCATGCCCAAACTCTTGACTGGTTTAATCGATTTCTGAAAAATAAAGAACCTCTCCCCAATCTCAAACCCCATGGTGATTAAATCTACTTCTATGAAAACTCTTAAATTTACCCCCGACCTCTGTGTACAAATTCTGTCTGGTACAAAAACGTCCACTTGGCGACTGTTTGACGACAAAGACTTGCAAGTGGGGGATGAACTAATCTTTGTAAATAAAGAGACTTTGAAATCGTTTGGTACAGCACTAATAACTAGTGTAGTTATAAAAACCTTAGGTACTCTTGAGGAGGCAGACTGGGCTGGGCACGAGCGTTTTGCGTCAGACGAAGTGATGTACCAGACCTATCGTAGTTTTTACGGAGACAAAGTTAGTGCAGACACCGAGGTTAAATTACTGCAATTTACCTTTGCCTCAGACACTTTTGACGCATGAAAACCCGACTCTATAGTCAGTTGTTTGGTACCATGGCAGTCACCAGTTACTTTTGGTACTGTATGTTTAGTGCTAGCAACTGGCATTTTATTGATGGGGTTAATTTAATTTTTCACGAGGCTGGTCATGCTATCTGTTTCTTTTTGCCTACTCTTATTACCGCTGCGGCAGGGAGTAGTTTCCAAATTCTGATCCCACTTGTCTGTAGTATCTATTTTTACCAAAGATGCGAACCACTCTCTGCCGGCATACTCGGACTCTGGCTGGCACAAAATTGTAGTAGTGTCGCCAACTATATGCGTGACGCTATTCCCATGCAGATGCCACTCCTCGGGGGAGACAGTAGCATTCACGACTGGAATTACATTTTTTCTACACTGAATATATTGTCACAGAGTGTACTCATTGCCGATTGTTTTACTTTCTTTAGTTATTGTCTTCTCGGCGGAAGCACCCTCTGGCTTATACACTGTTTTTATCAAAAAATTACGCACTAAGAAAACGCTGGACCGCAATACGGTCCAGCGTTTATTTTCACTTGTCTTGCAATGTGCGCTCGACATTTCTCAAGCGATAGTACTGCAGTACACAAAGAGCTCCCAGAACAAAACAGATGCCTCCGGTCAATCCTAACACTACTTGGAGTGACGTATACTTGAGAAGAATGGCAACTATGACGAGAGCCACAGTCGACGAGAACTGCATCGCAGTTTCCTTTACCGACAGAATCGTGTTCCGCCACTGCGTATAGTTACCCTCATTTGTGACATGGTGATGAACCAAATCTTCGGTAAATGGCCGAATGAATCCACGCACCACGTTTTGCGCCAGGACCAAATAGGCCATGAGGTAGATAGGGAAGAGCGCCATGAGAAGAATCGGTACCGCAATGCACACTAGCGACAATAGTACGAGTGTCCCTTCTTGCATCCACTTTTCAACCACATGTGAATAGCGACTCGATACCCACGCTGTCACATTCAGCATAAAGAAGATGAAACCATAGTGGGTAATCGGTACCGCCACGAGCGCAAAGTAGGGATTGTACATAAAGAACCATACTTTGGACACCGCTGCGATGAGTGAGGCGAACCCCACTATCCAGAGCACAAATGGCATTTTCATAACAAAAGTAACCCCCTGTTTGAACGCTGTTACTTGGGCCTGTACGGAATACCGTTCTACCACACTGGGTTCGCTCATAAAGCAGACGAGCACAAGCGACACAACCATGCCCGGAATAGACAGCAGGAGTGGCAGCCGCGGATCAGCCTGGACCAAAAATCCAACTGTGAGTGACAAAAACGCTACCACAAAGAATCGCCAACTGACCGCCGTACCACGCACCTTTTTAAAGTCAGTAGCATCCCCACCAGCGTGGAGAGTTTGGTACAAAATCGAACTTTCGGTCCCTGATACAAGCGAATAGCCAATCGCCCACACCACATTCGCAACCCACGCTCCAACCTCGTTTGTCATCACGGTAAAGAGTCCCGTACTCACGAGAAGGAGCACTCGACCAATCAAAAGCGCCCGTTTATTACCAATAACATCTGCGAGTGCTCCAGCTGGAACATTACAGAGTACGAGCACCCCCATCACAATCGCCTCCATCATAAAAATGCGATCAAGCGACATATGGGCCAGGGTTTGGAGTGAAAAGATCACAATCGGCCCCCAAAACAGCGGCTCGCTGAATATCAGGTAGAGATTATAGACCAGCACGGTCCGTCTGCGTTTTTCTGCTGTCATGGCACATCTTTCTGTTGTTAAAGAACAAGTTTCTGCTGGAATAGAACCGAGATAAGAAAAGCCTCGGCCTGGTATATCCAGCCGAGGAGTTTTTAAGAGAAGGTGGGCGGTTGTTATACCGCCATACAAATCCCTCGGCCAAATACAGAGCAATAGATGCAATCGAGTGCATACATAGCGAATTCACCTCGCACTGATTGCGCGTCGTGAATCCAGGTATTTGGCTTTCGGAATGTTGTTTCCATAGCTTCATTTAAGCACGATTTGCACACTTGTCAAGTAATGGCAATTATAGTCTAGGGTAATCAGGAATATGCGCTTAATATACTGAGTTTTTTGAAAGAAGTGTCAAGGAGAATGGTCCAGCAGTATCACAACCCAAAACTGAACGACGGCGCTGAAGTAACCGAACTAGCCTAAACGACGACAAAACCGTAGCGTACCCTCGCTGCGGTTATTTTACAGCAAACTGTAATGACACAGTTCATACATTAGTCAATATTATACCCCTTTTCATAGAGAAGACTTTATTGTATAGTTCAACACAGTTACGATCTTCGACAACAGTGCAAAGAGGTTAGTCATGGCAGAGTCAACTTTAGCTACGTGCACTTCACAGATGCGCGCACTTCTTAACAGCGCGAGCTTAAAACGTGACGTGTTTATTGCAAAGTTCATGAGTATTGTTACAAATGTTACTACACTTGAACTAACATCAGTAGAAGCTGAATTTGCCCTAATACACAAGGATTTATCGCAACTCGAAGCAACTAAAGATACCTCACTCCATCTATGGTACCTATCCCATCCTTCATTCCCAATCTTTTGGGCATTCGTCCACGACACGGAAATGCTGAATCATTTTGCTATGTTACTGTGGTTTGCTCGCCCACATCACAACGGTGGGAAGAGAGCACTTAAACGGAGGCTGCTAGCAAACATTGACCCACTTCGTGATTTTGCAAAACGCTATACGCTACTCATTCGTGAGCATTACCACTCCAAAATTGATTACATAACCGGCATTAAAATGTACGGGCATAACCGTACGAGATGTATCGAGCTTCTGTCACTTTCGCAATTTAGTGACGAGGATCATACGATCCGTGCTCAGAAAAGATGGGAAGAATTTACTGAGTCTCTGGTGGCTAACTTTGCGCAAAAAACAAATCAGGAAATGCGCATGCACGGAGAAGACTTATACCGTCTCTCTAAACGACTGATTGGTGAAAAGATAGACAAGCTTGTTTTGGACGAAGCAGACTGGTTACCGCTACTTGAGAGAGATCGTGGCGAAGCGGTATTTTCCTACTTACCAGTACGAAATGATCTGTTGAGCACAGGGGGCTCGCTCGAGCAAAAAATTTACTCGAGCATGAGAGTTGGCTTGTGGCCGCGATTTAAAGAGGGGAATATACATCAGCGCATCACACTATCTGCTGAGTATCCACGCATAAGCGAGGCCGTTCACCAAAGTCTGAAAGACGCGCTCACAGTAAAATACCGAGAGTTCATGGAATATAGTGCAACCTACCGGAGATGCCATCATCAGTTACTCTCAATCGGTTTAAAAGTTCACTACACGAAAATGATACCTCTAGGCATTATGTTTAATAGCTTTTTTCATCTGACGAGTAGCGAAGGGGCGATTGTACTACCGCCAGTTGGGAACATGAGTGCAGCCAAAGAACTACTTGGCCAACTTGCAGCCTTTTACGAGACGCCGATTATCGGTAACCCACAGATGTACCAAATCCAAGTCTGTACGCCAGGGAGACTCAACCGTGAACACTGCGCCATGTTAGGGAGTGCTTTCTATCTTGGTTCAGATGTGATTCGGGACTTCACTTCCGTTAGTCTCAGCACGACGCACGACGCCCAAACTGGAAAACGGTTGATTATCTACGATGCGGGGATACTGGATACCAATTTTGATTGGAATCCCAACTTTCCACTCGCGTCGACAAAAATTCTCAGTACGGAACCAAAGGGTAGAACCGACGTCTTGTGTTGTGAAAGTTGGCAAGATATCGAAAATGTGAACTTGGTGGCCTCACTACTCGTGCATCTGGAACACCAAGGAACACTCGCTCCCATTGCATCTGAATTCGCATACGAATTCAGAGGAATCCTGAAGCAATACAACCTCGACCATACGCAATGCGTACCGTGGGTAACTTCAAGTGAGCTGAATGACCAATCGTCGAAAAGCCACTCGTTTGACTCAGCATTTGCTTCGATGCAAGCAATAGCACTTGCTGATGCAAAAGAACAGACGGGGAAAAAGCGGCAGAAAGGACTACTCTATGATGTACAGCAGCTACTGTGGTACACGCGCACGCTCGTTCAAGGAGGGAACTGACATGACCACGATTGCACACCAACCCGGATCAATGCCGATCGACACTCCGGAACGGATTCCAAATCCAATCCAGAGACCAGAGTCACAACCGGCACCAGAGAGGGAGCGGCCTATACCGGTCAAAAAGCCGGTAAAGGTACCAGAGCCTGTATAACAAAGTACCGTAGGGCGCAACTGAAAAGTTGCGCCTTTTCTTATTGCAAAAAACATGAAGGGTCGCACAATAATTTAGTGTAGGGAAGTCTGCAGTGGGCAAGGGCAGCTTCGGACACAAATTATCTACCATTACCTCTATAGAGAACATAAAAAATTTACTATTAAAGGGGAAGTCGAAAATCACAAAAAACGGACTAGCTGAAAAAGTAATATTTTTACAAAAATAAAATGTACTAAATTTTTTACAAAAATTCTTACCAGAAAATATTTTTGATTCAATCAAAAACTATGGACACTCGGTGACTTCAAAAAAATGCCTCCAGGAGCGTTTTGGCCCATACCTAGTATCAGGTCAAAAACTCAATCAAAATGAGAGACGATAGAGATATCATCCAAAACTAAACAAGGGCCTTAAAATCGATTTTTGAGCCTCATAGAGAAGGTCAAAAATCAATCAAAAGCCTCGATTTGAAACAAATAGCAAACTTTGTTGTAAATACAGAAAAACTCTTTAGAAACGGGAAAATTGTAAAACAAGAAGAAAAGCAAAATTAAAATTAAAATTAACTATGTAGTAGGCAGAAGAGAAGTAATTATTTAGCCAGAATAACAAAATACTCAGTTACTGCTTGTGGACAAACTAATTGAAAATAACGTTATATTGGATATAATACTGAGTATTAGAGTTATTATACTCAGTTACTAATAACCTGAAAGGGGGTACCCCACTAACGCGATATACTATGCATATGCAAAAAGCTTCCACTAATCATTTACCGCAAATCGACGATTTTCTGCTCCACATCCAAGCGAACAATTATTCAGCAGAGACTCTCTACAATTACGAGCGTGATCTCGATACCTTTGACCATTTTCTGACTGACGAGCTCGGAGGACTCCCCTTTGCCAAAATGACCAAGAAAACGATTGAACAGTACAAAGCCTACCTGAACTCCCCTGACCGTAAGACGTCAGCTGGTGCCGAGTCAGAGGTAAAATTAAAAAGCGGATCAATCAATCGTCACCTCACTTCCCTACGCCGCTACCTGAACTTTTTGCTCGATATGGACGAAGTCGTACCAGTTGCACCGACCGCAATTAAATTACTCCGCATGGGTAAACAGCACGGTCAGGTTGCAGAGTTACAGGAACTAATCCGCCTCATAGAATGTCCCTCGACGGTAGAGAAAGTAGAATTCGTTCAGAAGCGAAATCGAGCCATGCTCGAAACGTTGTTTGCGAGTGGTATGCGTATCTCGGAACTCATCGGTCTCAAAATCAACCAGCTCGATCACTCCGGCAAAATCTTTGTTGAAGGGAAAGGTCGCAAGCGACGCTTCATCTATCTCACCCCACGGGCCGAAGGACACATACGCGAATACCTTAAAATGCGCGATGACAAGAACCCGTACATCTTTGTCGCTGAACGTGGCCTGAATGCCGCCAATCTAAAAAAGCATATCTCCCCCAACTACCTCCAGATGAAAATAAAATGGTACCGCGAGTACCTCGGTATCAGTATTAAAACGAGCGCCCATAGTTTGCGTCACGGCTTTGCCACCTACCTGGCCGAGTCAGGTGCCAATCCAGCCGCAATCCAAGTCCTCCTCGGCCACGAGTCCCTCGAGACTACAACGCGTTACGTCCACGCAAGCGACCGTTACGCTGAAACCACCCACCACGACTTCCATCCTCTCAAAAAATAACTGCCTCAAAGTGATACTTTACAAAAATGCATTATATTCCTGCCTGATTCATTAATGTAATAAACGAGTCCTCAGTCTCTGGTGTGATGGCGGTTAAAAAAACTTCCATGTAGTTATCCAAATCAGTTTCAAGTATATATCTTTCTCTTGCTATCTGTAGATGTTGTTTAGTAAAGATGTCTGCCCCGGTAAAACCTAGCCAATTTTTTAACTGCGACATTCTTTCAGCAATCTCTGCACCTGAAGAAATATACGTAATGATATGATTTTTTATTGCTTCTAGTTCGTCCTCTGTAGTTGATGTTGAATGATACGTATCATCAGCAGCCTGAAGGGTTTTTTCACTGAAAAATGCTTTTGCAAATTCAAAACCTTTAGAAAAGTACTCCCTGTAGAATTTATACCGTAAACCATACTCAATACCATATGGGCGAATCAAATGACCTTTTTCATGTGCCACCGTCATATCTTTTATTCGATTTTGGGCTGCCTTATCAGTAACTTCGCTTACCATCATTGGGCTAAAGTCAAATCCAATTGGCAAACACATTTCATTCGTTGCATAATTCCCCCAGGGTCCTTCAGCGTCTTCTTCACGAATGTATTCCCCGGTAGCAGGGTCCCGAAACGAAACCCCTGTCACCAGACGCGCCATACTGATTCTCGTTTCAAGTTCACTCATAATCTGATCTTTGGATGCATGTATTGAAGCCACTCTTTCAGCCGAATACCCAAACTGTCTTTCTTCTCCGTCAACAGTTTTTCTGAAGAAATGTTGACCACTTTCAGAATCAACCTCTACCAACGTACCCATATTTTGTCTCGCATACTCATTTGCTTGATCAACTAAATCAACTATCTGACCACTAATTCTTGCACTACTGGCACGCTCCAGCATTAACATAGTATAATTTCCCTCAAATTTCGATTCCAAACTTTCTCTATTTATATAATTCATAGGTAGTATGTTATACATTTAAATATCTCTCTTTCCTTCCTACGGTATACCACCACCAAGGACGTACCGGCGCACCGTTCATGAAATCAATTACCGCTAGATACGTATCAAGCACACAAGGATCCTGTCGCACTCCACTCATTTTACACATCTTTTGGTAGAGCTGATATGCGTCTAGCTTTTTCAAATCTGAGGGAGTTGTTACACCCAGCAAAAGAAAGTCCCGCTCCATTGCCTTCCCCACATTCGGGATGTCAGTGAACTTCTTTACCTCTACTGCACGAGTTGCTTTTGCCATACTAGTAACGTGATGTAACATTCGTAATAAATTTTTGATATTCAAGTCGTTCTGCACTGAGCTGTATAGAGACCGAACTGTTTCGACTCAGCTGTAGTTCAATTTCACCATGTCGCTCCAGATACCTAAAAACTTTTTTTGGGATCACGTTGTCCGGTGAAAAAATCATAAGTGTACTGCCGTAGCGTTCGTTTAAAAGTGGCATGAGGAGTGCATAGTGGGTACACCCTAAAATCATACTGTCAGCTCCGGCTGCCAGTGCTTCCGTAATTATTTCATCAACAACCAAAAAAGCTTCTTCAACTCTCCCTCCTTCAATCAGCGGAACGAGTTGCGGGGTTGGAATAGCAAAAACCTGGGGTGCATTCGGAAAAGTCTCTAGCACTCGTTCATATTTACGTGACGCAATAGTCCGGCTCGTCGCTATCAGTACAGTGCGCTTCGAACGACATTCAATAACTTCTTCAGCCACCGGCACAATGACACCAAGGAGTTTTCGTCCTGGATAGTTTTCAATCAGCCATTCATCTTGTAGACGGCGGAGTGTCGCCGCAGAGGCTGTGTTACAAGCAATAATGACGAGCAAACAATCTTGCTCAAAGAGCAACTCTACTCCATTTTTCGTCAGTTCAAATATTTCCTCTTCATTTTTGTCACCATACGGGAGATGCGCCGTGTCACCGAAAAATACATAGTCATACTGTGGTAATAAAGTACGTACCGCATTCATAACCACTAGTCCCCCGAGACCAGAATCAAAAAAACCTACTTTCATACATAATGCTTCTTATCGCACAGCACATTCGCGAATATATTCATACTGAGCAGGTGAAATCGGAACTATCGAGAGTCTATTCCCCTTTGCGATGAGGGGAGAGTTTTTAAAAACGTGGGCTGATTTCAATTCACTAAGGGTAACGACCCGTGGATATTCACCGAGGAACTGCACATTGACTGCAAGCCAACGCGGATTATCCTTTTGCGATTTTGGGTCAAAATAATTACTCTTCTGATCAAATTGCGTGGGGTCAACATACGCGGGTTGAATCACTGTCATCTCCCCCACTGCTCCAATTTCCTTGGCATTTGAATGGTAAAACACCGCAATGTCCCCGACCATGATCTCATCCCGAATCATATTCCGCACCTGATAATTCCGAATATCCCCCCACCGCGCCCGTTTTTCCTTTTTCAAATCAGTAATCGAAAAAACATCCGGCTCGCATTTCATCAGCCAGTATCTCACTCCCCTCTTTGGCGGCGTTGGTTTCCCTTTTGACATATATATAAGTATATCAGTCAAACATACCTTTCAAAAATTAACTACTTATTAGGATAAAGAAAAGCTCTCGATTTGTAGTACTTTAATTTTTTCGAACAAAAAATTCGAGCCTCACGCGCTATGGCGTTGAGGCTCGAGGTAATATTTATTACTTGGTCGTAAGGAACTGCGCCAGCCTGGAGCGATGAATCACCAAGACGTGACTTTCACGAAGGAGTATTTCCTCGGAAATCACCGGTTCAAACTCCTCCCAGAGTCCAACAACCTGGGTAGGGGTCAGAAACACGTACCCCAATTTTTGACTAATACCAATAAAGGGAGCGCAGTCCCACGGGGTATCATGTCCAGGATCCGTGATAACGGCGGCGTACTCCCCTTTCCAGAGGCGAGCAAACCAGGTGCCGATACTTCCGCCGTCTATATGGTACTTCTTGAAGCGACGTATCCCCGAGAGAACTGTTGGCGGATATGTTTCCAAACCCTCACGCAACAAGATGTATTTGTCATTCAGATTGCCATCATGAATGAGTTGCGAGAGGTCTTCAGTCACTTCAAGATTGCTAATGCGATGAACCTTGTTGCTACCAGGCCGATAGCCAAAGATCTCGAAGGTATTTACATCCCCAATCCAAGCCGAAACAACCTCTCCATCAACCACGAGCGCAACCATTGTCGCAACCCCATGCGACTGACGCCGCACGAAAGCTTTGGTACCATCGAGTGGATCGATGGTTACATAGATATTTCGGCCAGGAATGGTGCATGGCACATTCAGTCCTTCCTCGCCAACAATACCCACGCCAGGGAGTGTCTCGCGAATCAACTTAGCGAAAATTTCCTGAGCGGCAGTATCAGCACTTGTGAAAACATCAGTCATATCACTGCTGCCGTAACCAGCCTTGGCGGTAGTTTCGTACGTGAACCGTTGCTTGCGGATTTCAAGCATCGCCCGCCGCACGAGCTCCTTCAAAAGGATCCCAATCATTGATCCATTTACTTCAATTGGAAGCATGTACTCCCTCCTTTGCATGTTGCTTGTTTTAAGTCTCCAAAAATAGAATACAACATTTTAATGTAATTGTCGAGATGTTACTCGTAGCTAAAAACTGCGTTTTTATACAAAAATGTCATGGACACACGGGACTTATAGAAATAGAAGGAAATGCGTCCCAGCACCCCAAGAGCAGACAGTGTTTTCAGAAATTGATGAAATGCTAGGCGCGCAAACAAAATGCCGTGAGGCGTACTTAATGTACGTTGAACGGCATTTTGAGCAGCGCAACAACGCTGTTCGCTATTTATGAAAGCCCGAGACTAAACAAAAACACCTCCGAATGGAGGTGTTTTTGTTTAGTCTTGGTGG
>JANPGF010000064.1:0-3773 GCA_031423775.1 Candidatus Kaiserbacteria bacterium
GCCGTGGTCGTGGTGAGCGTGGTGGTGCTCAGGTGCCAGATCACTGTGCTGGTGGACCTCAGGCCGAGTGATGTCGGGAACATCGGGAGACACCGCGGTGGAGTCGTGACGATGTCCATGGTCGTTTTCGTGACCACTCTGGTCAGATTCAGGAACGTAATCAGGGGACTGGTCATGTTCGTGGACATGGTTGCTGGTCGAGTTGTCGGCAAGCAGAATGTACCACAACCACATCGGGAAGAAGTCAGGCGAACTGGCCGCAGTGTCATAATCGTACTGATCGGGAACTGACGGCCGAGGCAGCGGTTCGGCGAGCACCC
This sequence comes from Candidatus Kaiserbacteria bacterium, assembly GCA_031423775.1. Lineage (GTDB taxonomy): Bacteria > Patescibacteriota > Minisyncoccia > Phycocordibacterales > UBA918 > OLB19. The sequence continues at coordinate 321 of JANPGF010000064.1, forward strand.
CCGGCGACCGGTTGGCGACTTTTGCGGCCTGCTTGATCTGCTGCTGCTTTTCGAGAGGCAGTTGTGCGAGGCCGCCCGCGAGCATTTTTTCTACCGCAGCGAGACGCTTCTCGATTTCAGAGAGTCTACTGGTAGCCCGAGCGATCACCTTGGGATTATCTGCGAAGGCAGCATCTGACACTCCATCTGTCTTCATCCAAACCTCGGGTTTAAGACCGGGGTGTTTGTCGAGATAGATACCGAGACGAACCCGTACCAGCTCAACACTTTCGTCCGGGTCGACCTTTTCTTGGCCGAACCATCCAGTGGTCATCTGCACTCGGAAGCCCGGTATCTGTTCGAGCAAACGCCGAATGGTTTTTATTTTAAGGTTAGGCACCAGCGTTTCGAGTACTGTCTGCGCTTCACGATTGCGAGTCAGCACTAGCCGACTGTGCGTAGCCTTCATTTCAGCGATCCGAGTGAGCGTAGTCAGCTGCTGACTACGCAGTTCGCGTTCCAGTTCTTGAAGTTCTTCCATGGTCGTTCCTTTCTAGGCGGTGTCTTCTTGACGAGACGCAAAGTACTCGGCAAAGTAAGACACCAGTTGCGGTTTTTGATCGAGCACGTGCGGCTGCCATTCGAGCGGGCAACCAGGTTTTACAAGCAGATCAGTATCAGGGTTAAACCCGAGTTCGGTAATCTTCCACATCCGGCGAAAATAATCCCGCCGGTCGTGTGTGCCATGCCAGAGGTGCATGATAGTGCCAGGGACAACCCCGAGCATACCCTGCACCATGGCATAAAATGCATCACCCCAGTCTTTGAGATGATTCAGTTGTTTCTGATCGTGTTTGAGCGCGTTTTCGATACAAAAACCGTAACGACCATAGATCGCGTGCGCCATGAAATGGTCAGCGCTGCCCGAAACGGCATATTCGTAGAGACCAACCTGATCGAAGATTTCGCGGCGCATAGCCCAGGCATAGCCAGTGTGACCATGTTTGTCGTAGCGTCCACAATCGAGAGTGGATTGATCGATCGTCGTAACAGCGGCAAATGAAACCGGTTGATCTGCTTTTTCTGGGAGGACATTGCCCGGCGCGAGGCGCAGACAGGATTCCCAGAGTTGTACCACAGTGCATGACTCTGACAGTAGTGCACACGTGTCACGCGCCCAGTGAGGGTTCATGAAAATCACATCGCAGTCGATCCAGGCGACATACCGGCAACTCGCCGGCAGATACATCGCACCGATATTCAAGAGGCGTTCTTTTTGCCAGAGGAGCGTTGTACTCCTAACCTTGATGACATCAGGGTCGTTTGGCAATTCAAATTGATCATCTCCAAACGCACACTCGATGGTCAGGACGTTAATACGGGATCGCCGCATGGTTGTAATGAATGTATCGTAAGTACTTCGTCTAGTTGCATACCCACAGGGGTTATAGTAAACGGTGAGCACCCAGAGTTCACTTGCACGCGTGTAGGGGAGAATGGTTGATCCAGCAATATACATGCAGTTCTCCTACGTTTTCAAGGTTCAAAAAGGCCGCAGTGAAGCAGCCTCGCTACCGTGCACCATACCATAATTTTGCAGATATTCAAGTTCAAAAGACTTACCTCTAAACACTAGCGGCACAAATTACATTTACAGCAGAAGCAAGACTTCCTTCTGAAAATGGTATACTGGGCTACATGTTTGAAGGTATCAGCACTCACGAAAGAGAATTAGATGTTGAAAAAATCCGTGAACAGGCGTTTGCAGAATTTTGTCATACTTCTGTTGCTGGATACCAGAACTTTAAAGCTCGCGCAGCGAAAAATAAAGGGCATATTCGGATTTCGGTTCATCCATTTTTTGCTGAGCGTTTTCCCGCAACTACCAAATCAATGATTCCCCAAGATCAATTACCCGATGCGCTCGCCCACATGCGCGAGGGCTTTGGACGGACGGTCACCAGCGTAACCAATCGACCAGACAGTTCGCCCCTCATCGTATTCGAAGAAACTCGCGGTCTCACCGAAACCGACACTTTCATATCCCAAACAACAGCGGAACAGCAAACCGAGGCAACAAATGACATTCTCGTTATCGAGACACAGAATGGTACAGGGGCCTTGTCCGACGAAACAATTGCACAATTTTTTACCACCCTCTATCCCGACATACAACCAAACTATACCGAAGTAGTGCAAAACTACTCAGAACTACAACAAAAAAAATATCAACGTTCAAAAGAAAGATTACAAAAACTAAATGGGGAAGATTGGCTACGCCCGATTACCAACGAGGAACGTAAGACATACCTTCAGGAACTCAAAGATGCGACATTACTTGATGAACCCTTGAATCAGTACAAATCATTACTGGATTCCTATCGCACAATGTTTATCAAAGATTTTGTCGCTGATGCGGGCATTAAAAGTATGCTTGCACTCGGTTCATATATTGATGGGGAACATAATAAAACGTATCTCTGTTTAGGAATGATTGTACAGGATTTCCGTTCAATGGGTATCCCGGTCGACATTTCTCGTTACGTACTACCCTCCAAAGACAAACTTAAAGTTACCGGGGTACCTGTCAAAGAAACGAACCGTGAAATAGAAAACGCAAAGCCAGTATCGAAATAAAATTTTAGGTCTGTTATACTTTGCGGTAAGGTTTATTATTTATATACAAACTATGTGTGTTTCTACTAGGGTGATGCGGTTGATGGGGATGGTGGTGCTCTTTAGTATGCTTGCGATCGGCGGAGGACAGGTTGTGCTGGCAGACACGAACACAAGTCAGGCAGCACTGATTCAGAAGTTGCTCGTGATGATACAGCAGCTACAAGCACAGTTGCAACTACTAGGTACCACGAATGTAGCTACGCCACAGAGTGCATGCACCTCTATAACTCATCTCCTCACGATCGGCTCTACTGATGCTGTTACTGGGGGTGACGTAACCAGATTACAAAAGTTTCTCGCTGAAAAGGGATATTTTACGTACGGTGCACCGACAGGCTATTTTGGTCAGGCCACCCTGAACGCAGTACGACTGTGGCAAGATACCGAGCACTTCTATGAACCCTATGGCAACCCAGCCGGACGTGGAGTAGTTAGTACGCGGTCTTGGGAGAAAATTGCAGAATCATGTACTAGCACCACTATCGATCAGCAGTCGGTCACGAGTGTCGGCAATTCCTTTACCCTCAGCGGTACAGCGAGCGATGCAAAGTCAATTTTTGTAGCGATCGTACCACACTACCAAACAGGCGAAACTGACTGGCGCTCGGTCTACACGACCGGATCATACGTCGCTTTTACCGGCGACACGGTAAACAAGGTGGTCAATGGCAAATGGAGTGTACAGTTTACTGGCCTGCGTGGTGATACCTACGAAGCCCGTGTGTACGACAACAGCAATCCGACCACTCAGCGCCTCCTCTTATCACAAACACTCACCGTTACCGCACCTGAGGT
>JANPGF010000065.1:0-14568 GCA_031423775.1 Candidatus Kaiserbacteria bacterium
TGCGTCTTTTCAATACTCAAGCCTAGCAGACTACATAGCCCCACCCCCACCAAACCAGTCCGCACAGGCAAGGCCTGTTCAAACTGAATCCGGTATTTTAGCACCAGCTGCATTTCCCGATTATTTTTCAACTGCGGCAAATCATAAGCATGAGTTGATTCAGTGGTTAACTAATGCTCCGCTCTAAACACACTTAAACCAATTTAAAATCAAAAGAAAGAACCCAACCTGAACAGGTCTTGCCTGTTCAGGTTGGGTTATTTGTGAAATTAACAAGTAATACAGAGCTATTATTATATTTTTACAATGTTTATACAGTAGTTATCCACAAGACTATCCACAGATAGTCTTGTTTTGGGGTACGCTTAAAGTAATTGAATACGTATGCGTCAGTGTTTTTGTACACTATTTGCAGTATTTCTCCTTCTTCCGGTTTTCAGAGTCTCAGCGCAAACAGCCGGAGTGCCTCCGTGTGGTAATTTGTTTATTCCGGCAAATTACTACTATGAAGGGTATGAAGAGTATATCGAGCCGATTACTAATTGTGCCAATCCACTAAATGCTGACACTTCGGTCTCGTTTAGTGCTACTCTCCAGCTCGCTGATCAGGTAGTGGCTGAAGGGTCAGTGATTACCGTTCCGGCAGATGTGTCAGCTGTGCCAGTTACGTTCACTATGGATAGGCATTCCTTTGGTGCACCGCTTGATATCTATCGGCGGGAAGGGGTAGATTATCGTTTGGTGTATACAGCATTTGATAATGTATCCGCACCAACGTCAGCCCCGCTGTCTCCTGGTCTCTATACCGCCGCTTTTGTTTATGAGGAGGCTCCGGTATTCAACCAGGCTGCGCCAACCTGGTGGCAACAGATAAAAAATTTCCTCATTCCTACCGCCTTCGCCAGTTACCCTAACTACAAACAGGTCCAAGTAATAAATTTCGAAATCAAAGCCACTGCAGCAGTGCCGACAGGTGCCTCAAGCGTTCTATTTCTACCGGGGATTATGGGGTCACGGTTATACGAGGAAGGTACCGCCTGTGGTGGCAGCGGGGAACAAGAACGCTGGTTCTCAACGAGTGAATGTGACCAGTTACGCCTGCTAACAGATTATACTGGGAAAAGTATTAACCCTGTTTACACCAAAGCCAGTGAGTCATCGGTGATTGCTGCAACTCGAGTAGGGCTTGGCTCAATAGCGATCACCTCCCCCTTGTATCGTTCATTTTTGACCGAACTGGCACAGTGGAAACAAAGTGGTGAAATCGCTGATTATGTAGCCTTCCCATATGATTGGCGAATGCGACTCGATGACCTACTAAAGGCAAAACGCGATTTAGTCACCGGGAAAGTGACCTATGATATTACGAATACGTTTGAAGATGGGTATGTATACCAAACACTCAAAGATTTGGTCGCGCATTCAAAGAGTGGGAAAGTGACTATTGTCGCGCACTCAAATGGTGGTTTATTGGCAAAAACTTTACTAGCGACTCTGCAGTCTCGCCGCGACCCACTGTTGGATAAGATTGATGTGGTGATTTTAGTTGCGGTACCTCAGGTGGGGACGCCGGATGCGCTTGTGGGGATGCTTCAGGGCGAAGAGATAGGGCCAGCTGGTCTAGTGGTTTCGCAAAAAACTGCCAGACAGCTGATGAATACAATGCCGTTTGCCTATCATCTGTTACCAAACGCTAGTTATTTTAACGGTAGTGGGGTAGCAGTTAGAACACCAGCCATTAAATTTATTAATGGAACAGCCACAACTCCATGGATGAATACCTATGGTGAAACAATTGCTGATGTGAACAAAATGCAGGCCTTTTTACGCAAAGAAAGTGGACGTACAATGCCGGCATGGAGTGATCTCCTGACCCCGGCAGTAGTAGATGGATATTTATTTAATTACACCAATACCATTGAACAAGTGATGAATAGTTGGGTCCCCGCATCAACGACAAAGGTGTATGAAATTGCTGGTACTGGGATTGGAACTCCGGCTGGGCTGTTGTATTACACCGGTACAACCTGTGCAACAAAATTGTTGTGGGTATGTACCAGTTACCAGCCCGTTCTTGCCTATACTGTCAAACAAACCTTTGATGGTGATGGAACTGTAGTCGTGCCAAGTGCTCTTGCTATGAGTACTAACTTACCGAATGTGGAGCGGTTGTGGTTGAATTTAAAAACATATAATAATGATGTGATTGCAGATAGAATTCATCGTGATATTTTTGAAGTTCCTGATGTTATTCAGTTTGTAAAAAATACCCTTAAAGCTTCTCCCACTGCAACTTATACTTATTTAGGTACAACAGCACCGCTACTCACTGCTACTGATCGTCTGGTGTTCACTCTCCATTCACCGCTAGATATGTCTCTCAAGCTCGCTAGTGGGGCAGTAGTGAGTAGTTCGACTGCAATGGTAGAAGGTGCAGAGTACCATCGTTATGGAGAAGTCCAATCTATATCGATACCTGATACCGCATCTAGTAAAACTTTGTTACTCCGCGGTGTAACTGGTGGTTCATTTACCCTCGATATTGAACAACAGCGAAACGGCATTACGACCAAACATCAAACTTTTGCAGCGATTCCTTCTAGTTCGAGCACTATTGTATCTGTACCGATAACGAGTAGTCTCAATCTTGCTAGTACTACTTTAGCACTTGATTATGATGGAAACGGCAGTGTTGATGTTTCATATGTCCAGACAGGTGAGGTGGTGACCTATACACTCTTGCGAAATACAATTACATCACTAACTGTCGTACCCCTCTACAAAACTGTCCTGCTAGAAACCCTTAAAATTGCTGAGCAAAATAATCAAAAAGCATCCTCAAAAAATTCTTGCAAAGTGGTCGAACGAGTGACGCTTCAGGCGTTAAAACAACAAATCCTGGTCTATGCCAAACTAAAATTGATTTCGGTTAGTGATCAACAGAAAATTGTGAGTATGATTGATGTATTATTAAGTAAATAATTCAATATGAAATCTGTAACTAAGCTAGTGATTCTCTTTATATCAATAGTAGGAAGTTTGCTGGCGTATATGTTGTTTCATACAAAAGAAACTGGCTTTTGTAACTTTTATTGTGGAGATTTAATCAGTCAGACACAAAATGCTTTTCTTTTTTTCTATATAGTTTTATTCTTCTGTCTACTAACATATATTTTGCCTCTGCGTATATTTACTGCTTGGTGGCACTTTGCGAAGTTTGCAATACCTCTTGTTTTCATTGCTAGTCTCTTAATTAATTTGGGAATTCTCCATCATTCGCCGGGGGCTTGGCAAGACATGCTTGATTTACCACTCATTTATCTATTTTATAGTCTCTTCACTTTCGGTTCCTTCATTCAAATCATTCGGGGTTATTATCAAAAATAGAATTGAACACATCCATACAAGTGCGCTATACTATTCTTGATGTTCAATAAGTCGTTCTATACATTTCTCTTTAGCTTTGTGGCGGTGATAGCGGGGACGCTGTTGTTTATTTTAGTTGTGGGACTTGGGGTACCAAATGCATGATTCGTATTACTGATCAATATTTTTGGAATATGGTCTTTGGGCTGTTTTTCTTGCTGCTCACTATTATGGGGGCGATTATTTTACAGACTGAAACACGAATTCCATTTGATAAACTCACCATCACTGACTTTGCCTTGATCACACTCGCGTCATGGCGCCTCATCCGGTTCTTTGTCTACGACACGATGTCTAAATGGCTACGGGAACAATTTTATGATGTAAAGAAAGTAGGGAAGGGCTTTACGCTGGTGAAACCCATGACGGGTCCGCGCCGTACATTGGCTGACCTCTTTTCGTGTCCATGGTGTTTTGGCATGTGGTCAGCTGCGTCGGTGACGTTTTTCTACTTGATGACTCCCTACGCTTTTTATTTTGTTCTCTTCCTCGCTATTTCTGCTGTAGCTTCGTTTCTCCAAATCCTCACTAATCTAATCGGATGGCAAGCTGAAAAATTACAGAATGAAGCCGAGTAATACGCTATGTTTAAATTTATTACTCAGGTCATTGAAGCGCTGATTGGGCTGGGTCTTCTATTGTCTTTTGCTATGGTGATGTTTGCGCTCGTCAGTTTGTTTAATGGTTCAAATTTTGTCCATGATGCTGAGCGGTTTCTATTGATTGGTATTGTGGCTTTGGGAGCATTCCTTTTCCTGGCTTGGCGCCGCAAACAAAGTTTCTTGTGGTTGTTTCTCTGGTTGTAGTAGGGAATATACTCCTACCCGCTCCGTCTTTTTATGGTTTTAGACGCTTTGTAAGTTCTAGTTATGCAGTTGTTGCTAGTGTGAACTCTATTTAGTCCAGGTACACTTGGGTTATATGTATAAAAATGCTGCGGTGTTCATTTTGATGGGTATTGCGTGTGTTGGTTTCTTTTGTACTGGTTATCAAGCACATCGAGTACAAAATAGTCTTGTTGATTCGCCGATAGCAGTAGCGCCGGTTAATTCACCGGTGGCCGCGCTTGATGGTGAGAATCTTGCCACTATACCAGAGGAAGCATCGGGCTTATTACAAGCGACACAGATCGAACCGACGGACAGCGGTACTGTTGATACCAGTGATACTGATGCAGGGGACGATTCTGATAATCTTCCCGACTCACTAGTGCCAACAACTCCAGTCACAACGGTTATCCCAGCTGGTTGTATCATTGCAACATCAACTGGACCAATTACGATTACCACCAGTGATAATGCAGTGAGTGCGGCGTCACCGGATCGAGGGTATGCCTGTATCAAGGCAAAAATCGAAAGTGCTCGACCGGGACAGACAGTAACATTTGGTCCGGGTAATTATTACTTCACTCCGAATCCAACGTACCTAAAAGGCTCGGGTGCTGCCATTCTCGTACCAAATGGAGTCACTGTACAAGGTTCGGGCCGAGGGACTACCGTATTTAAATTAATTAATCCCAACTACCCGTTACTGTTCAGAGTTTCCCCACTGCGACCTGGTGTGGTATTTGACACTACATCGCTCGCAACGACTGTTCAGAAAGGCAGTCCGTCAATTGTTCTCGCATCGGACCAAGGTCAGTCGGTCTATTTAGAAATCATTGAACCAAATAACGACGTTTTTATTCATAGCCTAGGTTTAGGTCTAGAGAATCGTCAGCCTACGACCAGTTGGATTTCAACCATCCGTCAATTTCATGGACGATTCACCCGGCAGTCTGTAATGCCTAGCGGCGCTACGACATACACCCTCGATACGATTTCTCCAGAAGCAATCGGTCTGGTAACGGCGAGTAACACGATTCCGCACACGTTTGACGCCGGGACTCCTGTTCGAGTAGTTCGACCGGTGACCAATGTTACTCTTAAAGATTTTTCGATTGTCGGCAATTTTACGGGGTACCCCAACGCGGCGATCAATAATAATGATTTTAGTAATGTGTCATCAAGTACTCTGGTTGAAGCAAATAGTTTTGCGGCAATTTTGGTAGAGTATGCGAACGAGTCGGTATCGCTTCAAAGAATTGGGGTGGTGTATCCGTGGTCACGTGGTATCGAACTGAAGCGTTCGGTTGGTACAAAGGCCCGGGATATTATTATTGTCGGATCACATAACAAAGGTCCAGGTGGACAAGGGTATGGATTTACTCTCTCTGGATCAACCAACATTGATGCGGCCGGTCTGTCAATTCGAGATACTCGGCATGCTGTCTTGTTCAATGCTAATGATTCGGAGCATTTCAATTATATTAGTGTGACTAAAACAAATCGTGACATTAATTTTCACGGCTTGCTCGACACCGGTAACGTAGTGTCGGTTGGTACAATGGATCAGGATTATTCAGCCAGTGCGAACGCTACCTGGGCAGCAGCTCATTTTGACCGGGCTTTGATGCATGTTCCGACCTCACGAGCTGAAAATAAAGTGTACTTCAGTAACCTGAACGCTAGTCGCGTTAGTTTCAATGGTGACCCACTTCGCCAAAATGATTTGCTGTACGCGGCACCGGGCGGTGGAATAATTTATGGACAGCTCGGTAACGATATGATATTTGGTAGTGATCGAGCAGACACATTATCGGGGGGAGTTGGTCAAGATACTATGACTGGTGGTCCTGGTGCCGATACCTTTGTGTATAACCACCTCTCTGATTCAGTGGCACCAAACCCGGATATCATTACTGATTTTTCAGCAATTAATGACAAGCTTGACATCAGTTCGTCTGGCTATACGGCGGCAAATTTGCAGTCCTCGTTTGATGGGGTGTACACAACTCTCTTTACAAAAAATCGAAAGAACAGTTTCGAGTTAAAATTAAAGAGCTCTGCCGCCATTGACCTCTCTATGATTAAATTCGTTTCAGCGACTTCTACAGTGGCAACTACTCCTTCTCTGTATGGTTTTGTCGCGTATGTACGTGATAGTTTAGCAGCAGCTGTCTATGGGTATTTACATGATTCGACCGATCGAACAACGGCACATACCTGGTAGAGATATTTGGTCGTGAAATATACCCTTTACTGGTAGGTTTTTTTCTGGTATTGTACTCTGCATCAGGCTCAAGACAGTCGGTGGTAGGGGGTCGCCCTATCGTAATGCTTGCTAGCCAGCAAGTGCCAGCCGAGGTCCAAACTATCTTTTAGTATTGGGGTCGAAGCCTAGGGTTTGAACAGGCAAGACCTGTTCAGGCCGTGGGCCTGTAATATTATTCAATTCGTAATCACACATTTCCGTGGCAATTACAAAAGCAAAAAAGCAGATTATCCTCGCAAAGCTTGGTGAAGTAAAAGACACTGCAGACTCTATCGTGTTTGTTCACTACAAGGGTCTCTCAGTAGCTGATACAACCTCAATGCGAAAGGAACTTCGTGCTCAAGGAGTAGGCATGTTCGTTGCAAAAAAGACCCTCATGATGCGTGCCTTTGACGGTGCGTACACAGGGACTGTACCAACACTCGATGGCGAAATCGCTATCGCGTACAGTACTGATGCAATGGCTCCAGCTCAGAACATAAAGGAGTTTGCCAGCAAGTACAAAGATAAAATCTCGATTGTTGGGGGCGTCTTCCAAGGCGTATACAAAGATAAGGCAGAGATGATTGAAATCGCCTCTATCCCATCACTCCAGGTTCTCCGAGGTATGTTTGCACAACTCATCAATTCACCACGTCAGCGTTTCGCTGTGGTATTGAATGCAGTCGCCGACACAAAAAACGCATAGTCTAAATACTACGCACTACTAACTAATAACTAATAACATGACTAACGATCAAATCATCGAAGCAGTTGAGAAAATGACTATCCTCGAGCTCAACACTCTCGTAAAGACTATTGAAGAGAAGTGGGGCGTGTCTGCAACGGCTGTTGCCGTAGCAGGTCCTGCAGCAGGCGGAGACGCAGCTGAAGAGCAGTCAGAATTTACTGTAGAACTTACAGAAGCTGGTGCTCAGAAGATTGCCGTTATCAAGGTTGTTAAGGAAGTACTTGGACTCGGTCTCAAGGAAGCCAAGGACCTCGTTGATGCCGCTCCTTCAGTAATTAAGGAAGGAATGAAGAAAGAAGATGCAGAGACTCTCAAGACAAAGCTTGAGGAAGCTGGAGCAAAAATTACACTTAAGTAATTTTCTTACAAAAAACACCCGCCCCGGCGGGTGTTTTTGTTTGAAAATTTTAAGTGTAATTTTTGCTCCAGGACCGCAGCGATACGAACCGCCCTTTCCTAGGGCGGTGAGACAGCGAGGTGGGGTCGCGAACACTTAGTAGATTAGAGAGCGTAGCGAAATAATATACTTAGTGATTCGTGACGGGGCTAAAATCACCCTTAAGTAATTTTCTTACAAAAAACACCCAGCGTAGGCTGGGTGTTTTTTGTTGTCTAAATAGACCTGTTAACAGGTCTATTTAGATTATTATATTCACGAAAAATAGGGGGCTTTTGTTCTAGTGATTTTTGTGTATACTGGCCTTACGACAATCTCGTCGTCTGTTCTTTGGCTCTTAGGAGGGGCCACCAAATGGGGATTTCCTAACCACAAAAGCAACTGTCCTTCACCGACTCGGTTTGCTGCGGCACCGAGCTTTGATGGCAAAAAATCGCTTCCTTGAAACCGGCGAGATGCGACATCTCGCGTGGTGGAGAAGCCAAGAAGCCAAGCTGTTTGCGTTTGAGAAAGAGGCATTTGTTGCTTTCTCACCACAAGAACTCGCTTTCTATGAGTTCATGGTACGTACCAAGCAACGGGTACGCACCGTGGTTAGACCGCTTTGGTCCTGGTGGTATGGCAACAAGGCCGATCGTGCATTCGAATTGTATGTACGAGAAAAAACCAGTGACCATCTGCGTAGTTGGTATCTGGCGGAGGTTCGAGCGGCTGGGGCTCGAGGGGTAGTTGACTGGCATGTTGGGTATGCTGATACACCTCCGAAAGGTGAGGCAAGAGCTGCAACCGAAGCGTGGTTGCTCAGGATGACACGAACAACCCGTCACTTCGAGACACTACATCTTGATGAACCGGCAGACCGGGCAAAACTTAAAAAGCTCTATGAGTAAAACCGCTGAGCGCAAAAACCGAAAAGGAGTGTACCGATGAGTATCATTAGATGGCCCGGCCAATGACGCTTGCGATATGCAGCGTCGGCCGGGCCTTTTTATTTTGAAGAGAAAAACCCCGGCGTGAATACACACAGGGGTTTGTTGTTGTCAGTTGCAGCGGTCAAAAGTATGGCCGAACCTGCGCTTCAGTTCGGCTCGGGAAGGTAGGTTCACGAGCCGTCTGCGATATTCCGATTGCAGCTCATAAATCTGTTTCCAGATAGGGGGAGTATCATCACCTGACAATACTTTGCCAAGCAATGCCTTGTGGGCCTGCTCAACTTTGTGGAGTGACATGTGAGTCATTGGGATACCTCGCTCTTTCTCGGAACAGTAAAACACGCTGGGCATTTTCTGTACAGTTCGGGACAATGCTATTTTTCCTCTCACACCGGCACTCGGCCGGGGTGGCGTCAAGACGTGTGGATTATTTTTTGGTGGTAGAATAGGGTCAATTCTGATATGGCTGATCCACTTTCTATTCTGTTTGGCAGTACGGCACGAGTAAAACTCCTTCGCTTTTTCCTGTTTAACCCGTCCAAAGAATTCACATTTGATGATATTTCAAAACGAGCTCGCCTCGTTCGTCGCACCGCACGTACCGAAATTACCTCACTCGAAAAAGCGGGAGTGATTGTAAAGCGTACGCTTTATGTACCAATTGATGGTAAGACCAAGAAAATGAAAGTGCTTGGCTATGCCTTGAACAAAGATTTTCAAGAGTTGCAGGCCCTGCAGACATTCCTATTTGAGACTGCCCCCATTGATGGGAAAAATCTCCTGGCCTGTTTAAAGAAAGCTGGCGTCCTCGATTTTGTGGCTGTTGCTGGCGTATTTGTGCGTGATTTTGAACAGTCGCTTGATGTCCTGATTGCGATGAAGAAGACATCCGAAACAAAAATCGAATCAGCGATTCGCTCGTTTGAATCTGAGGTGGGTATGGAGATTCGTTTTGCCCTGATGGCGAGTGACGACCTGTTGTACCGAGTCGGCATGAACGACCGTTTGACGCGAGAACTCTTTGACTACAAACACCAGATATTGGTAGATAAAATTGGGGTACGGGATGAATTACATAATGGTTCATTTAGAGGTTAAATAAAAACCGCCGCACGAAATTCGTGCGGCGGTACTTGTTTGTGCAAGGTTTAACCCGGAACCTATTTCTTGCGCCAATGAGCGACTTTTTCGATACATGCAGCGAGGAGCAACATGAACACGAGATATATTATGAGTCCACCGACAACGTACACGATATACTTCACGACTGTGCCAGCGAATGCTGCGACTTGGTAGAGAACCGAGTAGTCGCCTGTTACGGTGCCCATAATGGACAGTGTGACAAAGATGGCAACGATCATGATGAGCAGGCCTTTGCCATGGCCCTTCAGCGTTTCAGCATCTGACAGCATTTTCGTCTCCTTAAGAACGGGGAATTACTTTATACCATATTTATACCGAAACACAGCTCAGTGTAATAGAGAGAAAAAAGCGGCCATGCATGGTGCATGGCCGCTTGTTTGATTTTAGTCGTTATGGCCCATACCTGAAGCTGTGGCATGTCCCACCGAGGTTCTACTTCCGGCATGACTGGTGTATTTGCCGGCACCACTGCTTGTCACCCATGCAACGCCTGCATGACTGGTAGCGCTGCTAGATCCACCCGCGCTAATGCCTAACCGGCAGTTCGCGCAGGATATGATTGTGTCCGCGTGAGTGTGGAAGAGTCCACCACTTGCAATAGTGTCAGACATACCCGTGGAGCCTCCGGTGGCTGTTGCTCGACTCTCATACTGAAGCGGTTCAGTCGGACTCACTGACCATAAATGGTTCACGATTCCCGCAAACACGAAGCCGAAGATCAGCAGGGCTACAGGCAGCAAACACATCAGTATCATTTCGCGACGCCGTGCCTGGTCAAATTTTTCGATCGACATGAACTATACCCCTTTGTTGTGCCCTTCAGAGAAGAGCAAATGACTGTTTGCATTATGTCATACTTTATAATAAAAGCAAGTATCTCGTTATGATTCAATCCCTTTGAACACTCCCTAGTATAATTACCTCATGTATAGAAAAAGCGGCCATGCATGGTGCATGGCCGCTGTGGTTTATTCGCTCAGAATGATCGGGTCCCCGCATCCTTGGGGCACCAGTAGTACGGCGCCGTCTTTGTACTGCACGGCAAACGCCTGGGGATGGTCGGCTGCTCCGAGGATGTAGTCCATGTATTGCGTATGGTCCTCGAATGCTACCTGGTGCCGGTGGGGGAAGGTGATGGTCAACGTACTCTCGCTGATTGCCATCTTGGTCGAAATGTGACCGCCGCTTGCACGATAGCGTGCTTTACAGCTGACTGGCTGTGTCGTAGCTCGCAGCTCCGCGTTTATGACAGCGGCGACTTTGTTTCCGGGCATCGTGCGCGTTTCAACTTGCGCCAAGGACGGGGAAGTCAGGAATGTGTAGAACGCAACGAGTAGGGTGGCAAGGTTCAAGCGAATCATCACGGTATCTCCCAGGGGGCTCTCCGATAAAGAGCAGTTTCTATCGAACAATATTATGGCATATTTTATCATAAAAGCAAGGCATTAGAAATGTGCGTACAAAAAATGGTGCTTGCTATGAATATGTAAAACCCACCCACGAAATTTTCGTGAGTGGGGTAGATTGCTACGAGATACGCTTATGGTATTGCTTGAGGCGGTAGGTGAAGCACCAGGGTTTCGTTGTGTTCGGGGCTACAACTTTTGCGACAAAATAGTAGGTACCATCTTTACGGGCCGGGAAGCGTTCCGACATTGCGTCTGTATTGTGGAAGGTATCAACGTCATCGAACCAAACGACGTTCGGTCGACCTTCTTGACCGATGAATTGTGTCTCGTCGGTGAAGGTAAGAACGAATTGATTGTCGACAAAGGCAACGCTTGTGCCAGTGTCGTACCCGGCGGCGCGCAGTTCCTTCCGGCAGTAGTCGTCGGCAACCCTGGGGGTAATTTCTTCGGCCCGCAAAAAGGTGCCAAAGCTAGCGACTATGAGGGTGGCAACAAATCCGATGATCCAGTGCCACCAATCGCACAAGATTTTCTTCAAGCTCACTCGTAATCCTCCTGTAGGAGCTCTTGCTGCAAAGAGCGATTAAAATGCTGCTGATATTATGACATGTTTTATATAAAAAGCAAGTTTTTGCTGGCGTTGTAGGGCTGGGTACGTTTACAGGAGAGGGTAAGGAGTGCGATTTAGGTAACAAAAACGGGTGTGGATTGTGGTGGGGATAAAGTACCCCATAACTGTCCAGAGTGCGTGCTTGACTTTAATTTCGTTTCCTATAGAATAGCCAGCACGTAACTAGGACATTCGAAGAAAAGCCGGTACCGAGGAGGCCTCTCGCGCAAGTGAGATTCATTCCAGAGAGCACATCGACTTTTCTTCCAAGGTCACTGGAGGTACGCGATATTTGACAGACATCATGAGTGAGCGTCATGCGAGAGTTTACTCTCGCATGACCGAGCAAATGATGGTTTGCATTGCGAAAGCAATCAAATTGCATATTCTAAGACGCCCTTGATAAGGGGGCGTCGAAAAGTCCAGTGTGCTCGACACACACTGGCAGGTTAATGATGTGTCTCTAGCAAGCGGCATGTCATTAACACAGGTAGTGTGTTGGGTTAAGATCCCATTAGAGTTAGCCTTTGCCGGCGCTCGGGTCTTTTCGTCCCCAGCACACAATCAGTCCGATCCGTCTGGATCGGACACACAAACGTCTCTGATCACACTGATTAGTATTTTTCAGTGCAGAGACACATTCAGCCCGTTAGAAATTTATTTCTAACGGGCCAAGACAACAAAATTGTACAGCGGTGTACAGCATTCCTTACAGGAATGTAAGGGTTTTAGGTGGATGCCTAGGATATAAGAAGCGATGAAAGACGTGATATGGCTGCGATAAGTTTCGGGGAGGCGCCAAATAGCCTTCGATCCGGAAATTTCTGAATGGGGAAACCCTACTGTCATTGGCAGTAGTCTGATGTATGTCAGACGCGCACCCAGGGAAGTGAAACATCTCAGTACCTGGAGGAATAGAAAGCAAAAACGGAATTTTCTTTCTGATCAGATTTACCGTAAGGTAAGCCATTATGATCAGGAAGAAGATTCTTGCGATTCCCTTAGTAGCGGCGAGCGAAACGGGAACAGCCCAAACCGTCGGTGTTTACATTGACGGGGTTGTAGGATGGAGTCTGCATTTAGTTGCAGAGAGTTACAAAAGGTATGTATAGGAAAACGCGTTGGGAAGCGCGACTCTAAAAGGTAATAGTCCTGTATTCGAAATATATACCACTCTCCTGATTCCACTCCTGAGTAGTTCGAGACACGAATAGCTCGAATGAATCTACCAGCACTAACTGGAAAGGCTAAATATTCTTATATACCGATAGTGAACAAGTACCGTGAGGGAAAGGTGAAAAGAACCCCGGAGAGGGGAGTGAAATAGATCTGAAACCTAAAACCTACAAGGAGTCGGAGCCTTCAATTTATTGGGGGTGACGGCGTGCCTATTGAAGAATGAGCCGGCGAGTGTATCTTTATCCTTCGTCTAAGTGGCAATCCCACGGAGGCACAGTGAAAGCGAGCGTGAATAGCGCGAATTATAAGGGTAGGGATACGACCCGAAGCGGGATGAGCTTGCCATGTGCAGGGTGAAGCGACTGTAATAGGTCGTGGAGGCCCGAACCGGTTGGCCGTTCAAAACCATCGGATGACATGTGGTAAGGAGTGAAAAGCTTATCGAATTCCGTAATAGCTGGTTCTCTCCGAAACAGCTTTTGGGTTGGCGTCGCGTGGTCCCTCTGGGGGTAGAGCACTGGAAGGGGTAAACAGGGAGAAATCTCGTTACCCCTATCAAACTCCGAATACCAGTAGGTTATAGCGCGGCAGTTAGACTATGGGGGCGAAGCTCCATTGGTCGAAAGGGAAACAGCCCAGATCGCCAGTTAAGGTCCCTAAATATATGCTCAGTGCAACTTGAGGAGGTGAGGATTCACCGACAATCAGGAAGTTGGCTTAGAAGCAGCCATCTTTTAAAGAAAGCGTAACAGCTCACTGATCGAGAGTCCTTGCGCCGAAAATGATCGGGGCTCAAGCATATTACCGAAACTGCGGATTCGTACACGTAAGTGTATGAGTGGTAGGAGAGCGTTCTTCGTGCGATGAATGGTGAGCGAGAGCGAGCCTGGAGCGCGGAGAAGTGAGAATGCCGGCACAAGTAACCGCAAGACGGGTGAGACCCCCGTCCGCCGAAATACCAAGGTTTCCTTTGCTATGTTGATCAGCGAAGGGTTAGTCGGTCCTAAGGGAATCCCGAGAGGGGGACTCGATGGATAGCAGGTTAATATTCCTGCACACGGGTATGTTGCGATGGAGGGACGGAGTGTTGTACTTAACGCGGCTCACTGGATTGCCGTAGGAGGTTCGAGGGTGTTAGATAGGCAAATCCGTCTAACGTTAGCCCGAGTTCAGTCTAAAAGGAAGGCTACGGCCAACTTGATGTTAAGGAGCACGCTTCCAAGAAAAACTTCTAAGCATAAACATATCGGTACCGTACCGCAAACCGACACAGGTGGTAGAGTCGAGAAGACTAAGGCGAACGAGTGAGAGGTCCTCAAGGAACTCGGCAAACAAGCGGCCGTAACTTAGGGATAAGGCCTGCCCCTAGCAATAGGGGCCGCAGCGAAAGATTTCCTGCCGACTGTTTATCAAAAACACAGCTCCCTGCGAACACGCAAGTGGATGTATAGGGGGTGACGCCTGACCTATGCTGGAAGGTTAAGTACGGGGGGTCGCATGTATTTATATGTGCGGCTGGACTGTATAAGCCCCAGTAAATGTCAGCGATAACTATAATCGTTCTAAGGTCGTGCATCTTTTTTAAGGGTGCACGACGGATTGGAACGATTATACGGATAAACAGCCTAGCCATAGTTACCTTGTTTCGA
>JANPGF010000066.1:0-25137 GCA_031423775.1 Candidatus Kaiserbacteria bacterium
GCGTCAATCAACCTTCGTCAAGTACTGCAGCAAAGCAAGAACGAACGTTTGATTCATACGATCGGATCACACGATACACACCAAACTGTTTTGACTGTTCTTGAGCTCACTTCGAGACTTTATGAACAAAGAGACAAACTACGTGAATAGCAGAGAGCCCCCACATTGGGGCTCTTTTTATATCAACAACACCCCCTCGCCTCCTCCAACCAAACTACTATCATTTATTCAAACTGGTTCTACTGAGGGACAGTGCGCGTCCACAAGAAAAAGTTCCCTACCGGGGACTTTTTTCGTTGGTGGGTACGCACACTTCCGAGAATCGAAGCGCGCTAGAGTACCTACCTTTACACCGACTGCCACATGAATAGGAATAGCTCCTTGTATGAATTGATGATATCGGTATCTTCAATCACTATTGCCGATTCTGGAGCAGAGAGTTTTGAGAGTACGAGCAACCGAGGAGTGATGATAATGTCGGTATTTAATTTCATGGCATGAGGCAGCACTTTTACTTCCTGTCGTAACAGTTTTGCGTAACCTTGATGCAGAGTCGCTCGGGCTGATTCCTGAAACAGTAATTTCACATCCAACTGAATGCGTTCGCGCCATAAAAAATAGGTGTCCTGCGCCTTTGGATCAATGTCTCTCCAACCGACATCCCCACCGATAAAATAACGGTAGTCACCATGACGAGCTTCGTCCATCAGTCGTATACTGATATTTTCTAGCGCCCGTTTTCCTTCATATGTTTTAATAATTCGTTCCTTACCCGATTTTTTATACAGCTCTACGAGACCAGGAATAACCTCACTCACGGAATGCATCTTCTCCTCGATAACTCGTTTTAGATAAGTAGGATCTTCGGCTATGAATACCTTTTTAAGTCCCAACTCATGTATATTCATTAGTCCTTTTGTGACGAGGTCATCAATGACACCGTACACGGTGGCTCGTTTGAGTTCAGATTTTTTTGATAACTGGAGGACAGTCGTGGGACCGAGTAGCAGCGCAGAGTAGTACACTCGAGCTTCTTTCGGAGACAAACCGCTCATTACTAATTTTTCTACAAGAGGATGCATATCTGTCAGAATTAATTTCAAAATTATACCCTTAATTTACTTATATTAATAGCTTATTAACATAATCTGTCGACATTTTAGACAAAAATTAGTGTTGGCGGCATACTCTCTACAGTACGTTCTTTCACAAATGAGGCTGCCGATGGTACACGATACAGAAAAATATCCTGTGACATTCCCCCAGCTACTGTGCGGCGCAACCATGCGCATAGTACTGCCAGGAAATCCTGGGGCCAGTATGACTACGGGGTATGTCCATGAAATTGTTGGGAATGACTATTTCCCTTGCAGTTTTGGCCTGTCTTTCCCCTGTGATCAAACCTACGATTTCGAGATGGGACCAGTGCGGTTCAACGGCTGCGAACATGCCGGGGACGAACATGGTCACATCCTACTTTCAGGGGATGATGGAACAGCCCGCTTGCCTCACCTCATTTATTCGAAGGCGGATATGAGACAGGCACTCGCTGATATACGCCAAAGTAAGTTGCTTGACGTATATCTGGGAGAAACTGCGGCTTGGATGGACGTGATCGAGTATATCTGTCGACACGACTCAGTAATCCAAAGTCTCCCTGAAAATTCCCCGCACCAACCACGAAGTTTTAACCTTTACAAAATGGCATGGTGGTCCTAAAAACCGAGTCTGCATTTGCAAAATGTAGACTCTTTTTATACTAAAGCTCACTTTCGCAAGTGATAGAACAAAAAACCGCCACACCAAGGGTGCAGCGGTTTGAGGGTGGCAACGCCACCCTCAATATTTTATTTTCTTACGGATGAATTTTAAACTCTGCTCGAACAAAATAGTCTACTCCGCGCCGAGCAAGTTCTGCGAGAACAATTTCCCTTCTTGTACTGTAGTAACACGCATCTTTGGTATCTTTCAAACTGTCAGGGACTATATCGTGTTCCGCCTCCACCAAATAGACCCGATGGTCATCAGTATGTGAGACGTTGTAAACATGACTACCACCCCAGCAGTACTTACCACCTGAACCGCCACCCCACTGGGACACAGTCATGCCAGGTTTCATTTGCGTCAAACTACTTGTCTGACTGATTTTCCCTTGTTTCCCATAAATCGGTTGTGCAACGGTAGGAAAACGGAGGAGAGCTGACATCAGGAGAGCGAGGACACTCATAGGCACAAAGATATGCCCGTAACTGTCAATATCGAACGCCTCTTCTATTTCAACTTCGACCGTATAGGTGCCATGAGCTGGCCGATATTCAGCAACTTTGATCTGGATGATATGCTCTTTCAATATGTCGACCTGACGCTCATTTGGTTCACAACAGAGCATATTAGCCAGCTCGGGACGCAGCGCATCCCCCTCAAGAAATGTGTGCAGGGAAGTCAGTTGCTGATGGGTGAGGAAAATCTTCAGGAACATCGAGTACCTTTCCGTGGCATCTACCACGAGTTGGCGTTACCCTCAGACACTGCTGAGGTGGCCCCTATGGGTCCGCGAATAATATGCTACACAAGATGACAAAAGTCAATTATTGCTTGCAAGTCGGCCATCTAGTGACTCCCTATGGGGACTTTGCTTGTCGTGAGACTACCGTATGCAAATGTATGTGAACTTTACTCTAGATGCCCGCTTGGGTAAATAAGTTTCAATTCCTAGTAGCCTCTCATACGTAAGTGTGAGACAAAATTATTTTTATGTTGTA
Organism: Candidatus Kaiserbacteria bacterium; assembly: GCA_031423775.1. Lineage (GTDB taxonomy): Bacteria > Patescibacteriota > Minisyncoccia > Phycocordibacterales > UBA918 > OLB19. Next base: position 2,763 of record JANPGF010000066.1, read on the forward strand.
CTGTTTGCCACAGTACAATGCACAACGCTCTTTGAGAGAGCCAATACAGGAGAATTATCGTGCCGCGTATGCCAGATTATTGGAACAATCTGCCGAAAGCAGCATATACTGGTCGAGAAAACGTCAGCGCCGCTGCGGTGCTTGCTGCTTGGGGCATAGCCGACTGGGGTAACCGCGAACGTTTCTACGAAGGAAACTACGTCGGTTGGTGTATGGTTCACCTCCCTGTCGGCTGGATGCTTTCTCTTGAGGGACACAACTTTTATCTGCTTGATCAACATGGTCAGGTTCGTGGTGAAATCTACGATGCGTTCGAGCGTCCAAAAGGTGACGTCATTATTATCACCGACGAGGATATTGAGGAAGCTGGCATCAGCAAAGCAGAATGGGAAGAGGCGTTCCCTCCGGGTGAAGTGCGAAAAGAACCTGAAAAACCTCGTATGGAACTTCGGACAGCTATTCGCTTTAAGACGTCATTCACCCTTGGGAACACGTACTCGTTTTGGGCTGAAAACCCGCTTGGCCAACAGATCTTTAGCATAAGCGACGAGCCAGTCACTGATGAGGAATATAACGAGAAGATTCCCCGACTGAGGAAACGAGTCTTTGACTGGATGGGTGAACATTATCCTGGCTGGGAGGACCATACCACCTACTGGGATGCATTTGTCGAAACCGATAAACGGTGGTCAGGAATGAAGGATGCGATAGCCGCCGCCGCATACGGTATGTTGGCAGACAAATCCGATGACGACCTCCGCACGCTGCAAGCTCACATGGGCAGAGGTGAAAAGTATACTGACTATGTCGCTGCACTGCAGTCGGAGTTGTCCTCGATCTTTGCATGGCCTGATGATACACCGCCATTTTGCATTGCTGCGCACGTCGCCTGGCATATGAAATTGGAAATGGATCAACGGATCGGCCGCGCACGTTACTAACGTTCAAACACTTCCCCACTACAATCCGAAAAACCAACAGAGCGAGACGACTACGATCAATAACCCCTCCGTCTCTGCACCAGGCCACTCTCAATTGCGAGAGTGGCCTTTTATGTATAACGAAACTTTATATCTCAGCGTTATGTTTTCAACCCTACGCAACAGCATCAAACTGATATACTGAAAACATGAAATTTCTTCCGAAGGCCGGGTATTGGATCCTTACCATACTGTTAGCAATTTCTTTCTGGTCATCTGGTGTCATGCTTATCAGATTTCTCGCCACACAAAATATCTGGTCACAGGGTCCACAACTCTGGCTTGTTTACGGGCTTTCAATACCGATTATTTTCGTGAGTATTCGCGGTGTACAAAACATCTTTGTACGCTTCTTTGTACAACAATATCCCGAGGCGATATACCAAATTACTGGACTCGTCCTTATGGCACACGCGCTTGCCCTCACCTGCATCCCTACCCTCTATTTTTTTACCCCAGGTACCTCGCTCTACGCTACCGCCTGGTTGTTATGGTTCGGCGGCATCACTATTCTGCTGCGGTCCCGAAACAAATAACCAAAAACTCTCCGCACATATATTGATTACATACAATTCTGCGACAGACAATGCACCGCCTTTCTCACAAAAGAAAAACCGCGACGCACAAGATGTGCGTCGCGGCCGAGGAGCTGTAGATCAACTAAATATTGACCCTCATTACATCACTGAACGATAAACATAGTCGGGATATACTGACCGACAAAAACTGTTTTACGATCATTGACCGTCAGTTCGACCGAATCACCAGTATGGATAAAATAGGTCGTGTTGGTTTCGTATTTATGATTGACCGCATTATCCACCCGATCATCAATGCAACACACCACGCCGCTTCTCCGACCTTGAGCATGTATGATCAGGTAACATGCTTCTGCTAGTGCGGTCAGACCATGTTCAGAGTCTATACCAAACGGAGTGTCGTGACGTGTTTGATCGAACTGCATCGCACCCTGATTTTTATACCGGTCGGTATGTTGTGCCGGAACAATGACGAAATCTCCTGGCTGGGAATGTTCATAAGGGTCAAAGAAGCGACCATAATACGATTTCCAAAGCTGCCACTTTGCGAGTTCAAGAACCCGCTTTTGGGTCGGCTTTATACCAGGCACAGCATCGATGGCGGCCTGGAGAGTTTTGCAATACGACCCGAGTGCATTTCGCTTGACCTGCACCAGCGGGCCTTCCATCCAGTTCGGATACCGCAATTGTTCAAACCATGCAGTACCGCGAGTTCGTACCCAGGTTGCATCCAGTGATTTGAATGCTGGCACCGACAAAAGTCGCTCGATTTGTTCAGCAATTGAAACGTTCATGTACTTCCTCCAAAAGGGGACAATTTCTAAAAGAGTTATATCACACAAAATGTGATAATGCAAGTATCCTGCCCACTCCTTTACAAAAGAACCCCTTGCCGTACGCTGTAAAAAATAGAGAAAAACCACGGCGCATAAAGCGCTTGCTGCAGCTACTATCCACAACACTCCGCCTATATATTTATTGGTCACATTCTATTCTGCGACAGTTCACAGCGTAACACTATAATTAATTGACTAAAGTTAACTAATTACTATATACTTAACTTAGTTAAGTATATTTCTAACCAAGCATATACTTAATGATTGAGGTCTTTTACCAGTTACCTGGTATCACTACCCTACCCTGGTTGTGATACGAGATACCTAACAATACTTAGTTATGAATCTAAAGAAAATTGCAGCAGGAAGTTTGATGGTTGGAATTTGTGCAACCACTGTTCCCGCAAGTGTGTTCGCTATGGAAACTATGTCAAATGGCAACATGATGTCTTCGAGCGAAATGGTGAGCGTTCCAAAAAACGCTCTTGGTCAAATCGTTATCTCGTTCCAGAACTTACTCGAGCAAGTAAAGATGATGACTCACAAAACAGATACCAAAGCGGCTGATTTACGGGTTTTACTAAATGCTCTCGAGCGTCAACACGTTGACCTCGCCTCTGCTGCCGTGCGGGCTGGCTTTGATGGACACGCTTCTTTCCCGAAAGTGGCGGCTGAACTCGATACCAACTCTGTTGCGATTGCTGACGCAGTTGGGAGTGTCTACGGTAGTGCTGCCCGGGATTCATTCCTACAAATTTGGCGAGCACATATTGGCTACTTTGTAGACTATACCGTTGCAGCCAAGGCCGGAGATAAAGTAAAAATGGATGCAGCGGTTTCGAACTTAACCAACATCTATGTCCCTTCAATTGCTGACTTCTTCTCAAAGGCAAATCCGAATCTTCCGTATGATGCGGTTGCGCAATTAGTTACTGCGCACGTGCTTCATCTCAAGGCAGCTGTCGATACTTACGGTGCCGGGGACTTCGCCGGATCTTACAAGAGTCAAACTGAAGCATACAACCAGATTGGAACTATTGCCGACACTCTAGCCGGCGGTATTGTAAAACAATATCCTAACAAGTTTTAACATTTTATGTTTTCGCTTGGAGCTCTGTAGAGAGCTCCTTGCGAAAGTCTGAAATACAGACTGCTATTAGTTACGTTGCTAATCATACCCAATCTATGTGTCTCAAAACCATCAACCATCACGTCCGACGTCACAAAATATTTACACTCTTCTGTTTTGCTGTGTTCGTACTCAGTACGCTTCTCACCGGATTAGTCTATTGGAATACCAATCAGCACGAGCAATTTGTTCTGGAGAGTGACGGCACAAAAGTACTCATCCACCACATTATGATTACTGCTGAACATATGGCCCCGGACGCACTCTCGATCCATGTTGGCGAGTACGTACAGTTCAATACCAGTGATGGACGTACACATGAGGTTGGACTGGGCAAAGGTGACGAGTATAGCGAAGATCATGATCACGTCGACCCTGAGTTTGAATCGTCCGAGTTCGGTAGCGGAGACGCCTACCGAGTAAAATTTAGTAAACCAGGGGTCTACGATTTTCACGACCATGATCATCCTGAACTATTTGCGACAATTATTGTTTCGTAATTCCGCCAGCTGTATTTCCTCACCGGCTTACGTTTCAAGACTTTTTCCGTTATAGTAGTACCCATGAGCCTCTTCAAAGACATTAATTTCATCGCAAAAAATCGTACGACGTACGACATTGGTTTAGTGCAAGCTCGTGGGTACCGGGCTCTCAAACAGATGACCGCTGCGGTGTTAAAACCTGAGGGGCTAACTACCATTGAATGGGCAATGCTCGGCATCATTTCACATCACAGCGATGGTATACGTTCAACCGAAGTAGCGGAGTTATTGGGTGTACAACCACCTCTTGTGAGTCGACTCATTACAAAAGCGGAATCAGGTAATTGGATAACAGTTACGAAAGGTGCTGATAAACGAGAACGGATTCTCAGTCTCTCAAAGCACGGAGCAGGCCAGATATCTCGAATTGAAAACCTCGTCCGAACACAACTCAAACCAATGTTAGCTGGAGTTGCCCCTCGAGATTTAATTGGCTATCTCCGGACACTCTCTCGTATTGCCGAAAATGGCAAGGACTTCCCTGCCGGATCATTTGAAGACTATATACCTGACTAACTACTACCTCAGTAAGTTATTCACCCACACTCATATTCCGAGCGCCAGGAACACCACTCAACTGAGTGGTGTTTTTCAGGTGGTACATATGTATAACAACCAAAGAAAATGACCCCTGGATGTATCCAGGGGTCAAGGGTTTTATATTTCGCGAGCGTTCTAGGTCGAGTGTTTCCATCCACCCTTGTATCCCATAGCCTGAGAAAAGGTGTCGAACGTCGGTTCGTGATCCACAGCTTTTTGCATAGCGGCCACTTCGCCAACTTCAAGAGGTTCGAAAGAAGCGATTTTGGAAAAGCCAAGCAACAGGTTCCCAATATTAGGTTCTTCACGCACCTCCGCGTCCGCGTGACACCAGCGAGCCAGATCATCAATCCCGCCCGGTCCGCTCTTGCGGAACTTTGGCCAGGCCGCATCAAACGCATCGGCATTCAATTCCGTGAAGTGACGGATGTACTGTGACATGCTATGCCAATGGCCCTCTGTAAACCACGGACGGCCATCTTGGTAGTGCCAGCCCTTATCATCGGTCTGTCCTGCGGCACGCAAGATAAAACGATGAACCGTCGAAGACGCTTGCAACCGTGTTTTGTGCCAGGTTCCGTAGAGGTTAATCGTGTCTGGCAATGGAAAATCTTTTGACCATTCGTCGTAGATAATGCCATCCCATACTTTCACAATAGTGTGATTGTAGGTCTTGCCGTAAGGACCGATGAACTCAAGCGGATTGAAGACGCAGACCGTGGGATCCCAGGGTTGGGTGTATCGCATTTTTATGAACTCCTCACCATCGATTTGAGCCCATTCCCATTTGTCTTTATTTCCAAAGAGACAGCGGTTTTGCGCTGAACCAGCAGCCCCCTGACACTCTGATGTGGTAAGCGGATAGAAGTAAACAAAGCCAGCGTCAGTATCCCAATGCTTGGCTTTCATTTTCAGCGTCACCACCCCTGATTCGTCTCCCTCCGTTCGAGAGATGAATGAGAAGCGGACTACCGTACCATCAAGAATCTGCCAAAAGGTCACATCTCCGCATTTTTCACACTCGTGGCCGTGGCACTGGATTCCCGCAGTGGAAATCAACTCACCACAAGAACCACACTTCCCTTTGCGAATGTCCGACAGATTGGCGAACCAATTATTAGGAGCGCCTTCGGGCACTTTTACGTCATAACCGATTTTTTCGAGCTCGTGAACGAGCTGCGTCATCGCAACTTCGGTTTTCACGTACAGCGAGCCTGAAACTTGGATCACTACATCACCAAAACCGGAGAGATTCATATTATCGAACTTACCCATTTTTCAGTCCTTATATTTCGGGTTTCTAAAACAAATAGTAACACTATTTTATATAATGTCAATAAACTGTGTTTTTCTTACTTCCTTGTTATGTGCGGTTTTTCCTTATGAATACACTAGAGCGCACTGCACTACCCTGCCACCTATGCCTGTTATATTTTTCATTCTTTTATTGTAGCTAAAATTACGGCACAAGTAGTATTAGGCACCCTTCTTTCGTTTCCGAACGAAGGCTGTACATTTCATGTACACATAGAAAATTAGCCCTAATACTCCCCAAACGGATAAAAAATCTTTTGCTCGTTTGTGATTTTCCCTTTTCGGATTAAACGAATAATAGTCGCAGGATTTTTTACGACCCACCCATACCCATATTTTTGAAACCGTCTCGTTGATACCTTGATTGGTACTGTAAAAATTTTAAACGCTCCTTGCTCTGCCGCGCGTAAGGAATAATCAACATCTTCACTCACTCGTAAAGTTTCGTCGAAGCCACCTACTTTGGTAAAAACTGCTTTAGTTGTCAATAAGTACGCTCCACCAAAAAACGGTCGGCCAGTATACGCGAGTAATTTCTGCACATAATATCCAGTTATATGCACAGCGCAGGTCATGAGCGTCTTCTCGATTGGCACCATCAGACTGGTTGCTACTACATAGTTATTTTTTATAAAAGCATAAATCAGTAACTGGTGTTCAGCTGTAGTTGGAGCCACAATATCTGCATCACAGAACAAGAGAAGTTCACTAGTCGCATAGGATGCCCCTACATTTCGCTGTAGCGCAATCCCTCTTTTATTCAAAGCAATGAACTGAAATGTGGTTCCATATTTACATGATCCTTTCATTACCTCTGCTACTGTTGCAGTGTGATCCGTCGAGCCACCGTCGACTACGATGATTTCTAATGGTGCTGCAATCTTTTGTAACGACGCGAGCAGAATAGGCAAATACTTCTCTTCGTTGAGAGTTGGAATAATAATACTTACTAGCGGAACGTCTGTCATAGCTCTATACTACCCCGCCCATGGGGCCGAAAAATAGTTTATGCAACTATGCAATCTGACTTAGACAAAACTGTTTCTTTATTGTACTGTACCAACTAGCTACAGATCTACCTAACCCCACGGAGTACAAAATAACTGAACCATTTGATTATCTCGAAAAAAAACCAGCTGCAGACGCGCCTGTTTCAGACAACCCGAGCGGCCTCTATTGCGCCGACTGCAGACGATCAGGTATGTCGCACTGCTCGCAACCAGATTACTGCGGCGGTATGCAACGCATGAAACCAAAGCCAACTTCAACAGAAGCTGAACACCAAGCGCACTCTCCCACCTAACCCAATTCATTACTGACTGATTAACGACACTGTCTTAATCATGACGTACAAACTGAATGCACAACGCAAGCCCAACCGAATATGGTTGGACTTTTTCTTTTATATACGAATCAACCGTTTAGGAATTGGTTTAGCACTGTCCCAAAGCCCGTCGAAAAATATTTCTAGCGTAGTAGCAATTTCCGGAGATTTTATAAGGACTGCTGTTTGTTCGCCTGCTGAACTGATAAAAGCAACACTGTTGTCAAAAATAATAATAGTAGTTTTAAATTTTCCTTCCACTGATTTTGGTAGAATACGTGGATCCCGGAATTCAAAGGCTGTTTGGTCAAAAGTACGTTTATGGACAAAACTCGATTCCCAGAGAGACTTCGCTTTGATACCCCGCTGTTTACGAACACGAATAAAATAATCACTGTACTCATGTCCATTCTCGGAAAAGAAATTTTGTTCAGGTGAAATAATTTTCCAACGCCTGCTCGCACAGTACAGAGCGGTATCAACCACGGTTTTTACCCCAGCAAATCCAGTAAAGGTAGATACCTCTGTGGCACCTGATCCTTGAGCAGAAAGATCAGTGAGAAGTGGCAGTAAATTAATAAAATCAAGTCGTTGATGTTTAAGAGTCTCAATTTGCTCTGAAATGTTTTGTTCAATAAGATTAGGATCCTTCATGCTGTAGGTTGTCGTACCAGTTTGGACATGGGTACCCACAAGACCTTTTTGCTCGAGACTCGCAAGCGCACTGTGTGCAGTCGTACGTTTTATACCCGTCTGTTTTGCCAGTTCAGACACCGTTGCGATACCCGACTGCAGACCTGCTATATATAACGCAATTTCAGTTACCGTTAACCCTATACCAGAGAGAAAGGTAGTGATGTCTTTATGTATATGTGCCATATCAGAGTATCGTACGCTCTTTTGACAATTTGTCGACGACACTTCGTCAACACACCTTACAGATTACTACCACTGCGCTACACTCCCCTACAGATAGTTCATTTACAACAAAAGGTGACCCACATGTCTACGAACAAAAAAGTCCACATCATAAGTGGCGGCACTATCAGTCGTGTCCGACCGCACGTCGCACTCTCTGCTGCGGCCTATGGTTCGGTTGGACGAGTGCTGGCCGAACTGGCTCGTGTGCAATTTCACACTATGGATATCATCCTCCACCAGACGAGGATGGCGGGCGGCCCACGCAATCTCGAAACAGTAGAGGATGTCGCACGACTCGTGTCCGAACTGAAAGACGACCCTCAGACCAAAGTCATCATCATGGCGGCTGCCATGGCAGACTTTGCCGGCACAGTCGATGCCTCCGCCGGCCGTTTGAAAACCTCTGACGGAAATCTAAACATGTCACTCACGCCCAATGTGAAAGTGATTGACGGGATTCGGAATACGCCGAACAGCGCCGGCATCGTACGAAAAGATATCTTTCTCGTCAGTTTCAAGGCGACGGCGGGAGCCACTGGCGAAGAACAATATTTTGCCGCCCTCCATAACCTGAAACGGTCTAGCAGTAACCTGGTATTCGCGAACGACATCGTGACGAACCGGTGTATGGTCGTAACTCCTGAAGAAGCGCGGTACCACGAAACGACCAATCGGCGTGAGACACTCCGAGGGTTGATCGAAATGACTGAACTACGTTCACACCTCACTTTTACCCGTAGTACGGTGGTGAGTGGTGAGTCAGTCGCATGGTCATCACCCCTCGTTCCCGAGTCACTCCGTGCAGTGGTAAACCATTGCGTGAGTGGTGGCGCGTACAAACCATTCCGAGGCGCTACGGTTGGACACTTTGCTGCCAAGGTGAGCGACACGGAATTTCTCACTTCAAAACGTAAAACTGACTTTAACCGACTGGACGACATCGGACTCGTCCGTATCAAAACTGACGGACCAGACTCGGTGATTGCGTACGGAGCCAAACCTTCGGTAGGCGGCATGTCACAGCGAATCATCTTTCGTGAACATGCGGATATGGATTGTATCGCACACTTCCACTGCCCCATCAGGCCAGGATCGTTCGTCCCTCAGGTATCACAGCGTGAGTACGAATGTGGCAGCCACGAGTGCGGGCAAAATACCTCGCGGGGACTCGGTACATTCGGTCGTACCAAAGCAGTCTACCTGCAAGAGCATGGTCCGAACATCGTCTTCCCGCGCGACATCGACCCGAACGAAGTCATCGCCTTCATCGAAGCCAACTTCGACCTCTCCAAGAAAACTGGCGGCTACCAACTCGAAGCCGTCTGAAGCAAAATAAGCCACCGATACATATCGGTGGCTTTCCTATATGATACGCAAATCACTGGACAAAATATAAATTCATGATACTTTGTGTATAGATAACACTTAGTCCTTTCACAACACAGGAGACCTGTGCGATGGCATCTCGCATGACTGTTGTTTATATTAATGAACCGCTACCCAAATCCTGGACGTCGTTCATCTTCATGCTCGGCCCGACTCCTCGTCTTGCCATAGATGGAACCTCACCTCCTTCGTGGCGGCCAGAGGGTCTAGCTATCCTGGACGCGATAGACTACGACGGAGTTGTCTTCATTCCGGAAACTCGGGATGACGTCTTTCAACACAGCTATGATGATCAAATTGAGCAAGAGGAACAAGCTCTCAATCTGGCTGATGTCATCCTGGCCTACATGCCACGAGAAATGCTGCTCATGCCTGCACTTACTTCAAACGATGAGTGGGGTGTCTGGAAAACACTGGACCCGGCACGACTAGTCTTTGGTGCTCCCTCGTGGGCAGTCAAAGTTAAATACCAAAAATACTACGCTGAAAAATTGCACATCCCCACCTTCGACACCCTCGAAGAAACGTGCCGGGCAGCCCTCGACAAAATCGGCGACACAAATGGGCAGCTCCGTACGGGTGGTGAACGGTCGGTTCCGCTCCACATCTGGCGTACGCCATCCTTTCAGAACTGGTACGCTGATTTGCAGACTGCGGGTAACCGGCTCGAAAGTGCCCGCGTTGAATGGGTGTTCCGGGTTGGCAAAAGGAAGGAACGAATCTTTTTCTGGGCGCTGCATGTCGACATCTACATCACAGCCGAAGACCGGCACAAAGTGAATGAAGTCGTCATCGGTAGACCTGACATCTCAACCATTCTGCTCTACGAGCGAAAGGAACCAGTGTCCGACAGCCGCATCGTGGTCGTACAGGAATTCCGGAGTCCAGTCTCAAACTCTGAAGGGTACGTTTACGAACTAGCTGGTGGCTCATCGTGGGACGCTAGCCACAATCCACTCGATATCGCGGCCGAGGAATGCGCCGAAGAAGTTGGGCTACACCTCGCACCTAAACGCTTTATCGAACATCAGAAACGACAGATCGCCGCAACTACTCTTTATCACCGGGCTCATCTGTTCAGTGCAGCTCTGACCACCGATGAAATGGACGGGGTGGAGAAAAACTCTCATGTCGTCCGCGGAGTTGAGGCCGATACCGAACGTACGTGGGCCCGTGTCTTTACCTTCAACGAACTTCTCTCGAGCACCTCCGTTGACTGGTCAATGATCGGTATGATTTCCTCCGTTCTCCGGTGACACAGAGACCACACACCGCCTCCCTGCTACAGGTTGGCGGTGTTTTTATTTTTCTCAGACAAATTGACTATTATTAAAAAATATGTTCTTATTGTAAGCAGAAGTACTTCTCATAAGGGGACCTACATGACGAAACAATTATTTGGTGCTGCCGCACGACTGGCTGCAAATGTCGGGAAAGCGGCAGCTTCGACCGCATCAGATCTCTGGAATGCAGTTGATGACACAATGATGGTGAAGGTCATCAATCAGGCTGCCGAAAAATTCGAACCTGTTACCGTACCAGTCTGTTGTCGACCCTGTGGAGTTGGCAAAAACGACTACACCATCGTGGCAGACCTATCGATACTCGAGGCCGCCATGGATGCAGGACGTCTTGTACGCCCTCGTATTCTCGTTACCGCAGCGTCCAAGGATCTAGACCGGGCACTGCTCACCGACAAGCTCATCGAAGCGTTCACCCCAATTCTTGTCACACATGCGACTCGAATGGAGAGCCTCCGTGCGCGACGCGAAGTACACCAAGAACAAGAGCGACTGAAGTCATCGCTTTCCATTATGGGAGGCCTCTTTGATTTTTTCATCAATGCGGCGATGCTCGCCATGATTGGACTTGGTACGCTCGTTGGTCCCATGATGTGGCTCCTCATTGCGTTTGGAGGTATCGCTGTCCTCAGTGAGTTACCTCGTCTAGCGTTCAACCTGTTCAAAGAAGCAGTCGGACTCCCTGTCTTTGACCAACCTGAAGACAGCGAAATTCACCAATTGAAAAAGGACCTCGAACGATATCGACCCCTGCTGCAAAAGATGGTCGAACAGACCACTATCGTTGAAGACGCAGAATTGGCTGCTGTGCGACACACATTTGCTGCTGCCTAAACCTGAACGCCCTCCTTACTACTATAGGGAGGGCGATTTTTTGTCACCAATTCTGATATACTTTTTCTATGCAAAAGCGAGATAGAATTGCCCTTGGTATATTTGCTATTTTTTATATAGCGATTGGTATATCACTCACACTCTTTCAAAATATTGTTGTCTATCATCCAAATAATCAGGACTTTGCCTCGTGTGAAAATTTTGCCGAGGCGGAAAAGGTTACAATGAACGGGACGCGGATGATATGTACACGATACGAAGAAACCTCTAGTGGTGCTCTATCATGGAAATGCCGGTTCAGCCTGTGACCGTAAAAACTATACAGACATATTTACTGCAGCCGGGTACGGGTATATCGTCGTTGAATATGCTGGCTTTAGTAACGACCCCCGAACACCCACTCACGACAGCATGAAATCTGACGTTCGAAATGTCATTGACTATATCGAGAATAATCATCTTACAGACATTTCTGTCGTAGGGGAAAGCATCGGCACCGGACTCGCTTCATACCATACGTCGCTTGCCACACCAGCCAAACTGTTGCTCGTGTCACCGTTTAGTAGTTTGGCCGATGTCGCCAGTCACCGCTTTTGGTTTTACCCTACGAGCCTTCTCGTAGATAACGCTTTTGATAACGTCACACTCTTGGCAAACTTCTCGAATCCAGTAACCATCATTCACGGTGATAACGATGGCACTATCCCCTACTTACTTGGCCAAAAATTATTTACCTCTCTTAAAACTAAAAAGGAATTTATAACCATTCCCGGAGGCGGACATAACAATCTCTTTGATTACTCTGAAACCTACACCGCCATTACGAACTTTTTACTAGAAACTATTTAATAGTGTATATGTTACGAATCCTCGCCATTGCTGATACTCCACCAAAACGACCAATTTCAGAGTGGCTTAAAAATGAATCGCTTGATTTGATCATGACGCTTGGTGACCTTGAATACACGCAAATTAATCAGCTCGAATCAGTTAAGACAATACCCAAGATTGGCGTTTATGGGAATCACTGTACCCCAGGCTATATGGAACCACTTGGTATTATGAATCTCCATATGCATACCTGGTCGTTTGGTGGACTAACGTTCGGTGGCTTTGAAGGCTCACCCAGATATAAGCGTGACCCTTACGCGAAAATGTATACCGAGGAAGAGGCGGCTCATTTACTCCGAGATTTCCCATACGTTGATGTCTTTGTCGCCCATGCGCCACCACGAGGGATCAATGACGAGGACGATGTTGCCCATACTGGTTTTCAGGCTCTCCGGGTATATATTGAAACGAAACACCCCCGCTATTTCCTTCATGGACACACCTACCCCAAAGCTACCGACCTCGTAACTCACCATGGACAAACACAGATTATCTATGTGAATGGAGACCAATTAGTCACGCTTGGATAGCGTATTTGTGACCACTCTGTACTTTTTCAAGCAGTAAGAATAGTATGGAGTTACTATGCAAAAACATTTCGAATTGGCAGATAATGCGACTCTAACCCACTGGAATGCTGGCGGACGATTTGGCGCAGTACTTTTTCCTGAACAAAAGATTGAACTTGGCGGTGCACAAAAATTGCGTGGTGGTGCACCCGTCTGCGCACCAATTTTTGGTGATATGCCAACAACCGCAGATTACACGGGTGTCACCCTGCCAAAACATGGTCTCTTGCGGACCGGGACTAGCTACAGCACCCGATTTCGCCATACAAAAAATGACGGGGCCGACTCACTGATTTTTACCTACGAACATCCCTGGCCACACCAGGTGCAGGTTTCAGTTACCACTTCACCCTCGGGAAATACCTTGACTCACACTGTGATTGCCTCCGATCGTGGGGCAGATCAGGTTCCCCTTTCCATTGGCTTCCATCCGTATTTTGCAACCAAAGGTAAACCATTTACTATCATTAATGGAGAAACTGAAATTACCAGCACTGCAATTGAAACTGATGCACCTTTTTTTATCGAATGTGCTGAGAGTAAAAAAGTACTCTTAAAATTTACTACTGGCTACATTGTGGAAATTGCACTTGAGGCCGGCTACGAACGGTGCTGCATTTGGACAGACTCCATCCTCAACTATATTTGTATCGAACCAGTTATGGGCGGCGAAGGCCAGTACAAATTCCTCCATCATGGTGATGTGCCGCTAGTGTGTACCTGCACCATGCGTGTCTATTAATATATTGTAACGTGAGAACCCTCTTTATTGATTTTGACGGAACAATCTGCCATGACCGTTTTTGGCGAAGCTTGCCAGCATCTGAATACGAGCAGATCCAGCAGATTTTATTTGGTAAAGACTCTACACGTGTTCGCGATTGGATGTGTGGTGCCTACACCTCAGAAGATATTTGTGCATTTGTTGCAGCCAAAACAAATATTCCCTTCGACCATCTCTTTGAAACACTCGCGTACGATTGCTCTACGATGTACATAGACCCATTAATTCTCGCCACTATCCACGAGTTACGTACTACTTTCCATACCGTCCTCATTACTGGAAATATGGATTGTTTTTCACGTTACACCGTCCCCTCACTTCACCTTACTAAGCACTTTGACACTATTGTTAATTCCGCAGACGAACGGCAATTAAAAACTGATGCGGGCGGTGAGACTTTCCAGAAATATCTCCAAGGAAATATGAGCGAGAGTTTTTTAATTGAAGACTCCCCTACTACCTGTGACGTTTTTACTGCACTCGGAGGAACGGCCTTACGGGTAACACAAGACACTGGCACACTCGAGCACTTACGTACATTACAAACTGACACACCATGAGCCAGCCTGACGATTTTGACTTTTACTGTGGGATTGCGCTACGGCCAAACGCGGCCATAGATAGAGTATTCGAAAATGAACGCATACTCGCCTACCGCCATACGAATCCCTTTTGGGAAACGCATATTGTCGTAATTCCTAAAGCCCACATCTGGGACATCCGCCATATCGAGGATACAACACTTCTCGCTGAGTTGTTGATAGTAGCGCGAGATATTCTGAGAACTATTCCTCAAAGTGAACTCGATACCAAAGGTGCCAAAATTCTGACTAACCTTGGAAAATTCCAAGACACCCCACACCTTCATTTTCATATCGCTATTGGTGAAAAGATTCGATAACAAAAAACTACCTGCACACTACACTTAGGAATTTTCTGTATACTACCCGATCTTAACGAACATCTTTGGCAATCGATTTCACAAACTTTAGAATCTGGCTTTGGAGTTTTTTTGCCTTCGCTTTACTTCTTGATTCAAACATCAGTTTTACCGCATACTCAGTCACACTCATTTTAACCGCTCCCCACACATCTCCAAAGTCGACGAAGTACCCATCAAATTTTTTCAGTGACTTTGGACGGAGCGATTCGAGATAGATGTGAATTTTCTGCATTGCCACTTCTTTGTCTATCACTTTGACCACAACATCTTCAGTCTGCTCATAGACCAGGTACGGAACCATCATCTGGCCAAAGGTCTGCCCGGCTACCTTGGCTTCCAGGTAGGCGTTCGTCACTTCGAGAAAAGTCAGCTCGACTGAATCGGTGTAAAAGAAATCGCGAAAGAAAAAATGTCCGGAATATTCACACCCAAATGCCGCCTGATGTTTTCGCATTTCTTCTTTCACAAACGTATGCCCGGTGCGCGCCATTACAACCTTTCCTCCATGCGCTCGAATCGTTTCATCGTAGATACGACTATTTAAATTGGTGCTCGCTATTTTCGCTTTTGGTTCGCGCGCAAGAATCCGTGCCGCAATGAGTGCACCAATTGCTGCACTATTCACGTAGTTGCCCTGTTCATCGAGGAACGCAATTCGATCAGCATCCCCATCAAACGAGATGCCGAAATCATAGTGCCCATGGTCAAGTTTATTATCTAGTGCAATTTGGTTTTCATGGAGATTTGGGTCCGAATCCCGATTCGGGAAGCTACCATCCAGTTTCGCAAACAACGTATCAAAATGAATTGGTAATTTGGCCCGTAAGAGTGGAACTAAATCATGAGCCATGCCGTTTCCGATATCCGTCGCAACATGTAACCCGGTATATTTTTTTGCCTTCACATCAGCAAACACAAATTTTGCGTATGCAGCGTCTATATTCTTCTTTTTGAGAGCCCCGCGATTTACAACACTCTTCCACTCACCTTTCTTTACCCGTTTCAAAATGTGAGTGAGACCATTTCGCTTAGTAAGAGGAATCGCTTCAGCATGTACCAATTTAAGACCGTTATATTCTTTTGGACTGTGAGATGCCGTGATCATCACACCCGGAAGTTGCATCGATCCCGAAGCGAAATAGAGTTGTGGTGTTGCAACTAGCCCAAGATCAATTACCGATGCACCAGCATCGCGAGCACCCGCAACAAAAGAAGCTCGGAGGATCGGCGTTGAAAGTCGCATATCGCATCCAACTACCAGTTCAGTATATTTAAACTCTTCTACAAAAGCGCGGGCTACCGCATAGGTAACATCCTCGTTTATTTCGTTTGGATAGACCCCTCGAATATCTGCATCTTTGAATGCTCGCTCGAATGCCGTCGGTAAACTGCGTGATGATGTTTGTTCCATATAGCTAGCAGTATATCGCACTCTGTAACGGTGTACCAAAAAAGAAAAAGGCGAGTATTCAACTCGCCTTTCATGGTTATACTTCCCTCCTTTCCATCAACTGATTCAGATCGTTATCACTCACAAGAACCTTCAGGTTTGCCACGTGGAGAAACCGCTGGTAGATTTCGGATAACTCATTACCAGCAACCACAAACCCCAGCAGGGATAAACGGTGCTGCAACCCATGCCTACCAGACTGAGCCGACAGCGGAAACTGTTCCGCTGTCCATCCTACACTTTCTGGAGACATAATCTGGTACATGAGAGGATGCTTCTGCATACCATGTTGATGGATACCTGCACCATGTGCAAACACATTCTGTCCGACGAGTGGCAAGGTATCAGGAATTGGTTTCTGAATGATTTCTGAGAGCAGTTTGGCCGTTCGCCCAATTTCGCTAGTGCGAATCGAGTGTGATAAGCCAAAATGTTCACCTCGTACCGAAAGTGCACCTACTACCTCGGCGTAATGGGTATTCCCTGCTCGTTCACCAATGCCGCTCACAGTACATTCGACCTGTCGAGCGCCCGCCATAATACCAGCCAACGTATTTGCGGTTGCCAACCCCAAATCATTGTGACAGTGCACCGCGAGTGTGACACCATACTCAGCCACCTCTGGGACTTCAGCCAACACACGAGTGAATAGTGCCGAAATTTCATGCGGCAACGCATACCCCACCGTGTCAGGTAAGTTAATAGTACGTGCCCCTGCCAAGATGACTTCGCGGACCATCAATTTTAGAAACGAAAAATCCGAACGTGTCGCATCTTCCGCCGAAAACTGCACGTCACCACAAAGCGCATACGAACGCTCGATCGCTCGAGCCGCTCGATCGAGGGCTTCCGCTCGACTCATGCCGTACTTGTGTTCAAAATGCAAATCGCTTGTCGCCAAGAACGTATGGATCCGAGGATGACGTGCGGCATGAAGAGCCTTGGCGGCCAGCTCAATATCTCCCGGGAGGGCCCGAGCAAACGAGCAACACACGAGTTCAGGAACCTGCGATGCCACCAATTGCACCGATTCAAAATCAGCCGGTGACGAAGCAGCGAAGCCCGCTTCAAACACTGTCACGCCAAGTTCAGAAACTTGCTGAGCAATCCGCAGCGTATCCTGCGGTGAATGATTGTTGCCGGGCGCTTGTTTGCCATCCCGACAAGTAGTATCAAAGAACGTTACTGCGTTCATTGTTTTTTCTTTCTCTGGTAAGAAGATTTTATCTGCAGCAGGATTACTGAGACAAAAACAAGCCCATCCGTGATGGAGGGCTCGTGTCTACATATTTTTTCAACTATGCACAAACAAGATCTCCACAAGATTTGCGGAGAAGAATGAGATTCATACTTGTCTGGGCTCTATACATATTCTCACCATATCAGATGATGAGTTTTTTGCAATCACTTTCTGCTATACTCGTGAGTATATGCAATCAACCTTAAGCTTTTTCATTAAGCCAATCATAGCCGCCTTACTCGCTCTTGTAGTAATATGGTTAAAACTAGGTACTGAGGCTCTGATTCTCGTTAGTATCCTTTCCGTCCTTGAAATCACTCTCTCGTTTGATAATGCTGTCGTAAATGCCAAAGTTCTCGAACGTATGACACCAGTGTGGCGAAAACGATTTCTCACCTGGGGCATCATCTTGGCGGTATTCGGCACGAGACTGATTCTCCCTGCCCTGATTGTGAGTATCGCTGCTTGGACCTCACCGCTCACCATCGCTACACTTGCAATCTCTGACCCAGGCGCGTATGGCGACCTCCTCCAAACTGTTGGGTCAGCTATTACGGCTTTTGGTGGAACCTTCCTCTTAATGGTGTCTTTAAAATACTTTTTTGACCAAGAGAAATCGGTTCATTGGATTAGTAGTATTGAAAAGCGATTCGCACGTTGGGGGCGATTTGCTGCAATAGAAATTGCGATTGCAGTTACGGGACTTTTGATTATCTCTCGATTCGCAGAAGACGATCCTGCAACAATATTATCTGCCGGACTTATTGGCCTGATACTCTTTATTATTATGGAAGGTATCGGTAATTCGTTTTCACCAAATGGTAGTGCTCTCGCGCAAAAAGGACTTTCGTTATTTATCTACATAAACATTCTCGATTCCGCCTTTTCACTTGATGGTGTGGTTGGAGCCTTTGCCCTCTCAAGTAACCTTCTCATTATTGTGACCGGTCTTGGTATTGGTGCGTATTTTGTCCGAGCACTCACCCTCTTTATGGTTGCTCGAAAAACGCTTGCTGAATTGACCTTCCTCGAACATGGAGCGCACTGGGCGATTTTTGGCTTGGCGGCTGCTATGTTTACCGGACTCATTATTGAAGTGCCTGAAATCATTACCGGCTGTATCGGACTCGCCTGTATTGCAGCCTCCTACCGAACGTCAGTCCGGGTAAAACACTCTTAAGTAGCCCTCGCACGCTGCGGCGTAAATACTGACATCGGTTTTTTGTTCTATACTGCAAATGTACCAAACCCCGCCATTTCATCCATAACCGTGCTCCCTATTATCCCTAATATAGGTATAAGAACAAAAATTTGCTATGATAGCCCCACCTCTATGCCGCACGAATTAATGCACTTCATGACCCACTATGGCTATTTTGCTATTCTGGTTGGCTGTATGCTCGAGGGAGAAGCCCTTGTGGTACTCGGTGGTTTCTTTGCTTACCAACACCATATGCACCTCCCGATTGTTGCTCTGGCGGCTTTTATCGGCACTATGATCAGTGATATTGGCTGGTTTATGCTTGGTCGTTATAGTAGTGACGCGTTTCTCCACCGCTGGTCACTGCTCCGCTATATCAGCAATCACTCAGTGAACATTGTTGGCAAACGCCCAAGGCTTTTAACTTTTTTCTTTCGTTTTATGTATGGCTTCCGTATCCTCATTCCATTTAGCCTTGGTAAAACAAAAATGACCACTAACACCTATCTGGCCTATAACGCACTGGGTATTCTGCTTTGGGTTGCGGTCTATGCAGGGATTGGCTATTTCTTTGCAAGCACCATTGAAACCTTCTTTGGTCGAATGAAACATATCGAATTGATTGTTGGATTGGTCATCCTTGGAGTTGCTATATTCTTTGTGATTGGTCATCACCTAGCGGAAAAGGTACTTAATCGAGCCAATAAAAACTAGAGTAACTGTTCTTGCTGTAATACCGCTGTCACCTGTGCAAACGATTCGAGAGCGGCCGGGTAGGTCAGTCTCGCCGCCACTTGCTCGAGTGGTAACCATACTGCCTCTTTAATTTCTTCTGGCTGAATAGTTACGTTTGAATTTTCAACAATACCGACATAGAAGGTCACGGTCTTTTTAATCTGAACACCTTTATAGATAAAGGTGTACTGTTCGAGAATTGGAGCCTCGGTATATATATGAGTTGGTACTATTCCAACTTCTTCTTTACATTCACGAAGGGCAGACTCAAGCGGGGTCTCCCCTTCCTCGGGACGACCCTTGGGGAAGGTCCAGTGTGTTCCGCCGGCACTGCCATACATATGAATAAGAAGGAGTTCCAAGCCGGCGGCGGTTTTACGAACCGGGACGATTCCGTAGGAGTAGACGATGTTTGTTTCCATGTGACCTAGTATAACAAATGGTGGGAACCTGGGGGCACACATGGGGTCAAGTTGCTAAGTATAATTTTTCGCTACGCTCAAATTCTACTAAGCACTTCCTACCCGGACTCGTCTGTTTTCTCCTCTAGGGAGGAGGAGAAAACATGACTCCGTCTCACAATTGCATCCGCAAGCAACGCAGGTTGCTTGCTAAACTACAAACCACCCTTCTTTCGAAGGGTGGTTTGTAGTTTATGCAATTGTGCCCAAGACTGGATTTGAACCAGCATGCCCGTGAAGGCGCTACCACCTCAAGGTAGTGCGTATACCAATTTCGCCACCTGGGCAGGTATCTTTCATCCGTCCATTTGAGGTGGTGCTAGTATGCCTGAAAAGTTCCCAAACTTCAAGCTGTCTCGTCTGACCAGTCGCGCGGATTTTTAATGAGTGCGAGGGCATCCAGATGGATACCGCTATGAGAGACAAAAATGGTTTCGCCATGTTTCGCACACAAGTCTTTCAGACTGCCGGTCCACTCTACCCACACACCGTCTCGAAAAACACTTATTTGGCCCCCACCAGCTCTCACCAAGAAGAGACCAGCTGCATAATCCCAAGAGTGGAGACCGTAGGTCAAAAATCCATCAATTCGATTGGCAGCAATATAAGCCAGCTCGAGCGCAGTACAGTTATAAACGGTACATTTCCCAAACGTCATGCCAAACGCTTTTTGTAAATTATAGCCTGCTGATTTCATCCAGTAATCACGACCACGGCCAATAGAAATGACTGCTCGACCACCGAGTAGTTCAGCGGTAATTTTATGCACATGTTCCTTTTCATACACACCGTTGTCCATAAAGGCGGAAAATGTTTGTTTGGTAATCGGATTATGTACAATTCCAAATGAATCTTCGCTTGTGCTCCCGAGGCGAGCCACAGACACTGCGCAAAATGGCACCCGCCGCAAAAAATTATCAGTTCCGTCAATCGGGTCTATATGCCAGACAAAGTCACTAGTGCCCACAAACCCAGCACTCTCTTCCCCCAGAATCGTATCGTCAGGAAATTCCGCGCGGATAAATGCCACGAGTGCTGCCTCAATATCTTTATCAATGTGTGTCACGACCGACCCATCGCCCTTTTGTTCATTCGCTGTTTGATTATCATCAAAATAGGCACGTGCCAGCAATCCCTGGGTTTCAATGAGCGTCACCAAGGCGTGGAATTTTTCTTCGATTGTCATATATCATTCATGCTATCATAGTTACATGAAAAAGAAGAAGCATCCAAAAAAACGTACGGTAAAAATATCTGATGATATTTTTGACTCTTCTGCCCACCCCGCATTTCGGTTCATTAATCATTTCCTCGCTTTTACTACACTGGTATCTGTTGCCATAGTAGCTCTCGAAACCGTAGCCTCGCTTGCACCGTATCAACCGCTTTTTAAAGCTCTCGAATATGCAGCTGTCACTATTTTCACTCTAGAATATCTGGCTCGTATCAGATTCGCTAAAAAACCAGTACGCTATATGTTTAGTTTTTTTGGCATTATTGACCTCGCTGCTATCTTGCCGTCATTCCTCGGACTCTCAAATCTTACCTTCCTTAAAGCAGCTCGGATTGTCCGAATCATTCGCCTCTTACGCATGATGCGTCTGGCAAAATTTGCGGAAATTGAAAAGGAAAAACAATCTGCATCAAAACTCTATTCACTCAATCTGACAATTTACTTTTTTGCCACTATGGCAGCCACCCTCCTCCTCGGCGCTGGATTTTATATATTCGAAAACCAAGCAGCAGAGAGTATTCCGTCTGGTATGTACTGGGCACTTCGAGTAATTTTAGGTGGTATCAGCTATCCGCAACCGGTGAGTATCGGTGGGATTATCACACTTATTCTGGCTCGGTTTACCAGCATGATCCTCCTTGGTATGATGCTGAGTCTCGTTGGAACGATGATTCGAAAAATGCTCATTGGAGCTGAAAAAGATTCGACGACGTAATCCAGCATTACAACCACCCATGCTAGTATGGAGCTATGAAAATGCGTGCTTCAAAAAAGAGTACCAACACACTACCGCATAACTTTTTTGACTCACCAGACCACCCCGCTTTTAAGTTTGTTAACGGGCTCCTTACTCTAACAATTATTGCTTCGATTATCGCGGCCGTGCTCGAAACTGTCGAATCACTTACTCCCTTCAATCTCTTGTTTGCTGGTACTGAATATACTGCAGTGGCTATATTTATACTTGAATATATCGCTCGAATTAAACTTTCGAGAAAGCCGCTTCGATATATTTGTAGTTTTTTTGGTATTGTCGACCTCTTGGCAATTATTCCGACCTTGCTTGGACTGGCTGATTTTACGTTTTTAAAACTGGTTCGCATTATCCGCATGTTACGCCTTCTCCGTATGACGCATATCGCGAAATTTGCAGACACTAAACACGCAAAGGCTCGGTTTAGATCACTTTATATATTCCATCTCGAAATGTGGCTACTCACT
>JANPGF010000067.1:0-8613 GCA_031423775.1 Candidatus Kaiserbacteria bacterium
GTTTTCGGAGTTGAGGTGTCCAGTGCCAAAGATGTGGACCTGTTCAGTCGAAACTTTGTATGGGCGGTGACAAAGTCCCTTTTTAATCAGAACCATATTGCCGTAATCAACTGGCTCGTCGGTCGCTTCACAATCGTGAAAGGCCGTTTCGCTAAAGTGTGAGACAAACTCAATCCGGTGGGTATCTTTTAGTCGACTGATAATTCTCTCTCCAAGTTCGAGATCGAGTCGCCCCGGCCTGCCTTTAGGGTCAGCGACGCCTGCGAAACGCACACTACACTTCCTTCGTGGGCGATGTACCTCAAAGAGCCCCAAAATGTCGTGCTCGGTTGCTTGTTCAACAATATAGTCAACAACGTGTTCTGGTTCCCCCAGATGGTCTGCCATACAACCTCCCCACGTGTTCCAGCTGCCAACAGTGAGGAGTCCGCGTGGATTTGCAATCTCCTGAGCTTTTGTTGCTTCGATAGTAAGGGCGCTGTCCGTTGCCAAGATTGTTTCTGCCCAGGCACCAAATGCCTGTGGTGATTTACCATGAGGCTTGTGTGCCATTGTGTATCCCTCTCTAAAAAGAACTTCTGGCGTGAGTCTAACGCAAAATAATCAAAATGCCAACGGTTAGTCCTCCCGACCTACCTGGTCACGAACAACAATGAGGTGTAGATGATGGTGGGCTGGTATCGAGCTCGTATGTGTAACATTTTCGTTTATAAAATCGTAGTGCTCGTTTATATACCCACGTTTAATTTGGTAGAGTTCGCTGAGCTCCTCGTCGGTAAGCTCTTCGGCAGTGCAGTGGCGTTTTGGTAATACCATGTGGTGGACGCTCGCTATGAGATCATACGGATATTCGTTTGGCACAATGTTCCAATGCGTAAAAGATTCAATGATTGGTAAGGCGCAAAGTTTACAGTCAGGTTCACCAGCAATAACTGCTAAACGAGCAAGGTATTTAGCTAGCATTTTTTCACTGCGGAGTTCTCCCATAGGTGTGTAGAATTATCGGTTCTTATTGGTGGCTAGTTCTTTCCACCAGTCTGACGGGCTACGTTGCATCAATGTTGTCGCCAGTTCCTTGGCGCCGGCAGTTTTTAGACTATCGAAATGGCGTGACCCCTCGAGCCAAATTTTGGCCTCCTTACTTCCCTGCCATTCATATTCACGCAATAATAAAATTTGATCAATGATATCTGCATCTTTGGCAACAATTGATTCGAGCGTAGTTCGTTCTTCGTATTCTTTAGAAAAATCAAAGAGGTCGAGAAACGGCAAGGATCCGAGTTGATCCTCTGCAATCTCATCATCAAAAATTTTCGTATAGCGTTTATGGACCCAGTTATGGTCATTACTTCGAATTTCGCCGAGATCATGTGTCAGGCACATCATCACTACTTTATAGGGGTCAGCCTCAGCTAGTTTCGCCAGATGCCACCCAATTAAAGTAACTCGGTACGAGTGTGAAGCAATGGTATCTGAAGAGTCGTCTACCAAAAGCGTTTGCCGATGCATGCGCTGCAGACGCCGCATCGTACCAACTTCAAAGAAAAAGTCAGCGAGACGTTCATTCCTAGTGTGTGTATTTGCGTCTTCCATACCTTATACTGTACCATAAAGGGATATGAAACCAGAAGACTTGAAAAATGCCCCGAAATTGTTTTGTGAAAGTATTAATATTGCCTATACCCCAGAGTTTTTTGTGGTAGGGCTAAGCTCTGGCAACCAAGCCACTATCTATTCCCTCACACCGCAACATGCGAAGCGTCTGCAGCAGTATCTCTCACATCAAATTGCTGAGTACGAAAAGGAACATCAGGAAATTACCGCAGAATGGAAGCCGGCTATTATTAGTCCAGTTCAACGGGCCAATCCCCCAATGGAAGGTAGTTAGCCGGAACTCCAAAATTTGCACATTGCGTTGTCGCTGCTGCGGTACATTTCCTTGCGCCGTACAAGCAGTACGTCTTCAGAAAATGTCCTTGCGCTCCTAGCACTGCACTAAATTTTGAAATTCCTTTACGCCCCTGCAATTGTGACTTTTTGTGCTGCTTATTGGGTGTTACTTTTCCGCCTCGTATTTCATCCAATTTTGAAAGTCCTGTAGCGTTTCTTCTTGATTTATAAATTTCCTTGCGCCGTGCAAACAGTATGTCTCCAGAAAATATCTCTGCTTCTTACAGAAGCTGGACACCTTGTCGCTACTTTTTCACTTTGCTACAAAGTGAGCTGGCAAGGTCTTGCGGAAGCTGGACACTTCCTCACTCCTAGCACTGCACTTGCCTTATAAAAGTTTTAGATATGCAACTTATAATTTGTAGGAGAATTTTCGGGGTTGACTTATTTTTTTACTAGTGTATTGTATATGTAGGTGTAGGTCGTAACAAAGACCCCGTTAGCGCAAGCTGGCGGGGATTTTCTATACCTCAATTGGAGATTTACAACAGTAAAATTGGTGGTATAACTACTCTAGAAAGTAATCGCGAAGGAGACTCCGATGTCGCTTTGGGTTCCGTATGTTTTTTGGATATTTGTCGTCCTGATGATGGTCTATCTGTGTCGAGAGGGAGTACGAGTACTTCGTTTCTTTTCACAGCTGAGTGAGGTGCTACAGACGTGGCACACCTACACCGATTGCATTGCGATGGGTTTGGACAGGGGTTTGCTCAAGCATTGGTTGCCAAAATTGTACAAAGACGGACTGATTCAGTGTAGTCTGAACGATCATGCGCGCACGTGCGCTGACTGTCAGAGGCGCATGCGTTTGTACATCTATCGACATTCAAATCGGGCATTGCCTGGTGTCTCGCAATCTGTCTTGGAACAAGCAACAGACGAGCAGGTGCTGCAATTATTTGAGCTGACTATGTTTGGCGCAGATACCATGTTGTTATTTCAGTTCCGAGGAGTGCCGCAACCCCCTCCACCACGTCGGAAGAAGCGCGTCTGGAAAATTAACCTGCCAGAATGGTTTCCACAGCCGCTTCCGGCATAAGGGTATTCAGCCACGCATTCGTGCGTGGCTTTTTTTATTAAAAAATCCCAGGTGTGCCCTGAGATTTTTTAGGAGTATTAAATCAAAAACTCAATGACGTCGCCGTCTTTCACTATATAGTCTTTGCCTTCGGCGCGGAGTTTGCCAGCTTCCTTTACTTTGAGGAGTGATCCGGCGGCTACTAGGTCTTCGAATGATACTACCTGGGCACGGATGTATTTCTTTTCAAAATCAGTATGGATGGCGGCGGCGGCCTTTGGTCCAGTTGAACCAATGGGGACGGTCCAGGCGCGAGTTTCCTTTTCACCGGTCGTGAAATAGGACATGAGGCCGAGGCGGTCGTAACACGCACGAATTAAACTCCCTACCCCACTGTCTTGTGCGCCGTACTCACGACGAAAATCATTTTTCTCGTCTTCGGATAAATCTCGAAGTTCATGTTCCATTCCAGCGTCGACCACCACGTATTCACTGCCGGTTTCTTCAAAGTAGTTCATGAGAGTTTGCCACCGATCGTCATTTTGTTCGTCCAGGTTAAAGGCGTCGGTTTTCTTGTTACAGATATAGAGAAATGGCTTCATGGTGAGGAGGTGGAGACCTTTTACCGCCTTGGCTTCCTCTTCGGTCATTTCGAGCGTATTAGCGAGCTGTCCAGCAGCCAGGTGTGGTGCGAGACGAGCGAGGACACCGGCTTCAACGGCAGAATCTTTGTCACCACGCTTGGCGTCGCGTTCTACGTTACCGAGACGCTTCTCGACAGTTTCGGCGTCAGCAAGAATAAGTTCGAGGTTAATGACCTCAATATCCCCGAGTGGATCAATCATTCCTGACACGTGGTGGATATCTCCGTCTTCAAAAATTCGCACTACTTCAGCAATCATATCGGTCTCACGAATATTGGCGAGGAATTTATTGCCGAGCCCTTCCCCGTCAGACGCGCCTTTCACTAGCCCTGCAATATCAACGAACTCAACTACTGCAGGAATAATTTTGGCAGTATTTGAAATGGCAGCCAGGGTGCCGAGACGACTGTCAGGTACAGCAACTACACCGACGGTTGGGTCAATAGTGGCAAACGGATAGTTTGCAATCAGTACCTCGTTTTTTGTAAGGGCAGTAAACAGGGTTGATTTACCAACGTTCGGCAACCCAACAATTCCGACTGATAGTGACATAGTTCGCGCAGTGTACCAGATTTTACGCCAAAAACAACTTGAAATATGGGAGAGTATTCAGCGGTATCCTTTGGCAGAACAGCCCTTCTGCCGTAAAATTACGTCATGAGTTACTTCGAAGCCCCGTACAAGCAACCGAAGCAAGAACAACTCTCGGAATCACTTGTAGATGAAGATTTAGCATTGTTACAAACGAAAATTGATGCTCTTGAAATTGAAATGTTGTCGACCGAGGGCATGTCTCAGTTACCCAGCTCGTGGTATGAGCATGCAATACCGAGTGATATTGAACAAAAATTAGAAGACCCGGCAGACATTGCGCGGTATATTGACTTACAAACTAGATTTGCGTCTCTTCAAAACCAACTTGATGCTGCGTATAGTCCTGAACATGCTCGACCACTATCAGATACGAAACGCTTTGCCAGAGCTACCTACGGTTTATCACCAGAGCAAATTGCAAAAGTAGTGATGAGCGAGGCTGAAGCTGGTACGGTCCGCTCGACCCTTCTTCAGGCGCTTGCGACCGAGCCAGATGAAAAGGTGTTCGAAATTATTCAACATACTTTTGGTCTTGAAAAATTGACCCAACTATTTGCGATTAAAGGTAAACCCTATGCCGATGCTGTTCATACAGAACTTCGTAATCCAAAAGTACTTTCTGAGCTCGGGTATGCTCTCGGCTCAAAAGAGGTTGGTATCGATGCATCTGATCGACTAGCTGAACGACAAGCATTAATCGAGCAGATTTTGATTGATAGTTATGGATTATCTGAAACTGACGTTCGTGATTATGCCTTTAGTGCGCTTCACGGCCATGGTCCTGAACAGATTGTTGACCTTATAAAGCAATTAGACCATTTTGGTATTGATCGACTCCGAGCGATAACGAAAGTGACAGGTATCATTGGAGTAGAGAGTTATACAATCGAGCAGCTCGAACGGATGGAAAAACTAGTGACTGCGCCAGAGCAAATGGCTGAAGAATTGCGTGAACATGATGTGTCAGTATTGCTCGTAAATCGATACAATAGTGACAATAGTTTGATGCGCAACTGGGCCGATACCTTTGATGACACGAATGGTGCTGGGCGCACACTGTTTTTTGAGATTGCGAATCCAATGGATATCTACCGTTCGCTCGCAGAGTTACACAAAGCAGGTATTAAACCCACGACAGTTGCTATTGCTGCACATGGTTCGGCTGGTGGTTTTATTATTTCTGACGAGCGCGGCCCCGAACCAAAAAGAGCTCGTTGGCTCGTGACTGACGGCAAGAAACTGACTGACAGCAAAAACGCTTCGTTTGCGGAGAGTAAGCGTGACCGTATTGACCGTTCGTTGCAGGACATGAGTGGGTTTGCCCGTGTGGTTGAAGACTACATGCAACCAAGTCGTGGTATTGATGATGACCCATCTGATCAAGGGCGAAAAAAGATCATTCTCGTTACCTGCCAAATGGCAGCCGAGACACCGCAATTTGATTTGGATGCCGAGGGAAATAAAATTCAAATTGGTACCGAGTCAGTTGTGAGTCAGCTCGGCAAAGAGTTGGCTGCTGCAGGGGTAGGTTCATCGGTAGATATTTATGGCGCTGTCGAGAGTATCCAGGTGGTACCTGCAGCTAAGGGGGTACGTTTCGCAACTTCGCCACAAAACTTTGGTGGTGAACGTGGAGCAACCAGTGCTACACGTCTGCGACTTGATACGGGAACGATTAAGCTGGAAGTTGTAGATGAAATAGCTCTGAGAGCCTGAGAAACCAAATTGATATTGTATTTAATATTAGATAACGAAAGCTCATTTTGTACATATATACAAAATGAGTTTTATTAAGTACGGTGTGCGCATAGCACGTCATAACGGCGTGTGTTCTTCGAAAGAAAGGTTTACACATGGAATTCGTCTGGGGCTTTTTTGCCAGCAGTATCGTCTGGTGGCTAGTGTTGGCAGCCGAGTGCGGGGCACTTTTCTTCTTTGTGTCCAAGGAGATGGGCTTCTGGCCGCTTGCTTCGATTATCCTCGCAGCCATCTTCCTCGGCTTCTCTCCACTTATGTTCATCGAGAGTCACCCGTTTTGGGCGCTCGTCAGTCCGCTGATTTATGCAGCCCTGGGGCTCGTACACCTGGTGTACCGATGGAGACTTTCCGGCAGGAAATACCAACGCGACTACAATGATGCGCCAGATAACGAAAAAGAGTACCTGTACAAGAACTGGCCAACTGCCCGTGCCTACAAGAAAAAGCTTTTTATCTTGTGGGCCTACTGGCCGATCAGTCTGACTTTGTGGGTGGCTTCGGAAATGCTCTTTGACATTTTCGAGAGCATCTATCGGCGGATTGTCGTTTCGCTGGACCAGATCATGCAGGGCTACAAAGCCGAAGTTGTGGCTCCGGTCAAACCGGATGCTAAACCTTCGAGTGGTCGTTCTCGCCCGCTTGATGGAACTCCAGCCGAATAATCACCTATCCCCCATCGCCATTCGGCGGTGGGGTTTTTCATATCTCTAACCATTGCAAAATATCCTCTCGTGCCGCATAGTGGAATTGAATAAGTTCCTTGTCATCCGAGGAGGGTGCAAAATGAAAGACTCAGTAGCGGAGTCGTGGATGCTATTCCCTGTTTTTGACGGGGTAAGTACTCTGCTCGAACAAGCCCACTTCTATTTGATTGAGGCTATGGAGCTAGATCTTGAAGAATTGGAAGATGAACTAGAAGACGAGCCTGCCGGATCTGAGGTAAATCAGCAGTCACCTCGGCACTTTCTCACGAATGCCGTCATTATCTTGGTTGATGTGTGTATCGAAGGAGTCGTCGAAGAACTAGCTGGTGAAATGCACTGGGGTCGCGAAGAGTCTAACGTGGCCGAACGTGAACTTGGTTCATTCCGTACTGAAGCGTGCGAATACCTCTTTGACATCTTCTTTCCCGAGCCTGATTCAGAAAGTGAGTACAAAGAGAATTACCGATTGGGCTCAGCCATGCTCTACTTGCACGAATTGCGCATCATGGTCTTGGCCTCTTTGCCTGACCGAGTGACTGAAGTTCTGTCTACCATGAAAGTGAAACAAAAACAGCCAAAGCGTCTTGGACCCCCATAAGTTCTGAATAATTTTCAACACAATACACAGAGATCGCGTTCGCGCGGTCTTTTTCTGTAGTTGCTATATAAAAATAGCGCGAAATTTTTCGCGCTATTCTCGTTATTCTCTATCGTTGTTGCTGACGACGGGATTCGTATATTTCGTCGTAGTAGTCGCTGAGGGCTTGCGTAATACTGCATCCTTGTTCGAGAGGTATGTGATGCCGTGCAATGATGGTACCACATGTCCGAGCCAAGCTCACAAAGAGTGTTTCGAGGATCTCGCTCCCTTGATAGCCTCCGGTATGATAGCTGCAACCGCCAAGACAGACGTAGATGCTGTCATTCGTCATAACCACAAAGTAGGTATCAATGAGGATTGTTCCATTTTCTTCCTCTTCAATTTCCACGGCAATGAGGTGCAGTCGAAGCGACAGAGCGGTTTCTGGTTCCTGGAGCAAGTGACCGAGCAATTGTTGCATGGCGGTGACTGATTTCCGTGTAAAGCCAGGACATTCAATCAGGAATACCTCGTGTGAGGTTGGAAAATCAGGTTCGTTCATCTGTGCAGCAAAATAATTTTTGGCCAGTTGCACGTGAGTGCCAGTGTTGTACTGCCCCACGGTGTCCGCTACCCCTGCAATCAATTTTACAAACCGGTACCGTTCAGCTTTCGTCATCTCTATCCCCCTCAAGGATCAGTGTTTTTCTCTTCTATTTATAAACCCTAACGCGTTTTCTGTCTATGCGGTGTGTCTGGGAACATCCGACCTCCTCGAACCATTAGTATAAATAGTCTAATACTTTTGTGTTCTGTACAGCGAGGGTTTTTATAATAGTAGCCAAAAACGGTTCAATGCCATACGACGACATAAAGTATGGATCAGTAACCACGGCAGTTGTTGTAGACGTATACTCTGGTTTAGGAAATTTTGCATAATCACCCCAGTTACTTTGAATAATATATGCACCAATGTCAGTACGTCCCGTTGTTTTAATATCTCCACTGACCATGACAAAACCGTGCGTATCGTTTGTCTTGTTCGTGAGCGTGTAGGTATAGGCTGGTGAGGTGAGGGTGACACCGTTCAAACTTTTTGTTGAAGTAAGGGCATGTTTGATACCATTTTTGTCCGTCATACCGTCGACAGCAGTCAGTATACCAATGGCAAATCCGGCACCGTAGGCTACCTTTTGATCAGCGATAGAAAAGTTAAATACCTCTTTACCATCTCGGGTGGTAAACGTAGTCATGAGATAGCCTGTTTTTGCAATTTCAGCCGTTTTCAATTCCT
Source organism: Candidatus Kaiserbacteria bacterium (assembly GCA_031423775.1). GTDB lineage: Bacteria > Patescibacteriota > Minisyncoccia > Phycocordibacterales > UBA918 > OLB19. The sequence goes on from JANPGF010000067.1 coordinate 8,543, forward strand.
CGGTAAAGTCGTAGTCAAAACTATAACCTCGAGGGCTAGTGTAGGTATAGGTGTGGAGCGGAAGTGAAGAG
>JANPGF010000068.1:0-4468 GCA_031423775.1 Candidatus Kaiserbacteria bacterium
AACTGGTAACAGTTCAGTATTGAAATGGACATATACAAACGCAGTATCAGGTTCTATCGACCAGTCAATTGGTGCGATTACTCTGACTAACACTGCTGGTCGTTCAGTTACTCCAACTGCAACAAAAACCTACACCATGACGGTAACGAACAGTGCTGGCGTAACTGCAACTTGTGCAGCAGCCGTATCGGTTACAACGCCGACTCCTGAATCACCAGTCTGTGAATACTTCCATGCAAATCCAGTTACTATCAATCGTGGTGAATCAACAACACTCTCATGGGCAACTACTCGAGCTACCTCAGCTTCAATCAATAACGGAGTAGGGAGTGTAGCGGTAGATGGTTCATATACTGTTTCACCTCTTGAAAATATTACCTACACGCTGACTGCGAATGGCGCTGGTGGTACAACTAATTGTGCCGTACCGGTGACTGTTGTGCAGCCACATAACAATTTGACTTGTTCACAGAACGTTCGTTTCTACGCTGATGACAATTCGATTACCGAAGGTGACCGAACAACACTTCATTGGGATACGACTGATGTAACGAGTGTATCAATTACTGACCTCGGTTCTGTATCAGTTGATGGTTCACAGTCAGTATCTCCAAGTTCTGACCGAACCTACAACCTCACTGCATCAAATGGTTCTGATACTGTAACTTGTCCTGTAACGATTGATGTATCAACAGAATCTCATGGCGGTGGTGGTGGTTCAACTACTCCACGTTGTGATCTCTCAATCAGTGATTCAACCATTACACTAGGAGAACGAGTTACCTTAAAGTGGACCAGTAGTTATGCAACCGACATTATCCTTAAAGATGCTGACGGCAAGACCTTGGTTACTACTGAAGATCGTTTGAGTAGTGATAAGCGTGAATTATTTGATGGTGACCTTACGCTCCGTCCTGAAAAGAATACGACCTACACTTTGCTTGCCAAGAACAGTAATCGTTCAAAGGAATGTACTGCAAACGTAGTTGTTTCTGGAGCGGTCGTAGTCTCACAGGTTCGTGACCAACAGCCTCTCGTATCAGGTATTGCCCTCACACAGGTGCCATACACTGGATTTGAAGCTGGACCGGTAATGACCTTCTTCTTCTTTGGACTCCTCGCGCTCTGGGCTCTCTACCTTGCGTATGTACTCGTTGTACGTCGTAATGGTGAGATGGCTCTGGCGACAGTTGCTACTGGTGCAGTTGTATCAGATACGGCAACTCCAGGTCACGGTCTCTTCTCTACAGTTACACCGTCGCCAGTATTTCATCAGCCAGTAGTTGCACCAGTCGTGGAGACTGCAGCATCGACTGCCGTTGGATACTCGTCAGTTGTAACAGCAGATGAAGGAACCCTCGCAATTGAAAACCATGCCCATGCAGCACACGTGTTGCTCTCAAGTGATGCGCTTAATACATTTGTTGCAGTGACAACTGCTACAGATCGTATGGCAACACTCGACGCAGTTCTCTCTGCAGCCAAGGGTTCATATCCAACTGAAGATGGTTGGGTAGTCCTCGGTGAAGAGCGTATGAATGCGCTTCTTGCAGCACATGTTGCATAAAGAATGCTCAATATAACAAAAACCCCTCGGCATTAGCCGAGGGGTTTTTGTATCCCCATAACCTTTCACTATAATGAAAGGTTATGATCAAGGTTAGATCTTTTTGGTTGCGATTTCTGTTACTAAACGTGGGGTGAGGTCGGTAAGATTTATTTGCTCTGAAGTACCATCGCGGCTTTCAAGGGTGACAGTTTGTGCTTCGACTTCTTTGTCTCCGATTACAATAAAGTAGGGGAGTCGTTCTTGTTTTGCTTTACGAATCTTCTTGCCCATTGATTCGTCTTCGTCATCTACGATAACGCGGACACCGGCTGCCCTCAGTGTCGCTCCAACACCACGAGCATACTCGTTGTGTGTGTCGAGCACGGGTATGACGCGTACTTGTTCAGGCGCGAGCCAGAGAGGGAAGTTCCCGCCGAAGTGTTCGAGTAGAATACCGAGGAAGCGATCAGGTGATCCAATGAGGGCGCGGTGAATCATAACAGGAGTCTTCTTGCTGCCGTCACTATCAGTATATTCCAGTCCAAATCGACCTGGCATACTAAAATCGAGCTGGACGGTCGAAATCTGCCAACGTCGCCCGAGAGCGTCAACCGCCATGATGTCTACCTTTGGGCCGTAAAACGCTGCCTCGCCCTCGGCTTCGTTGAAGTCGATACCTTTTTCAGTAAGGAGTCGTTTGAGGATTCCCTGTGAATGTTCCCAGGTAGCGTCTTCCCCTAGATACTTTTCTTTGTTCTGTGGGTCGCGGAGGGAGAGACGCATCGAGTAGGTGATGCCGTATGCGTTCAGGGCTTCCTCAATCGCGTCGAGCACACTCGAAATTTCGGTTTCAATTTGGTCCTCGCGACAGAAGATGTGTCCATCGTCCTGAGCAAAGGCACGCAAGCGAGTGAGGCCAGACAGTTCACCTGGCCGTTCATCGCGGTAGAGATTTGCAAAGTCACTGTAGCGGATAGGGAGGTCACGGTAACTGCGTGGACGCGAGGCATAAATCTGTGTGTGTTGTGGACAGTTCATTGGCTTCAGGAACATCTCGTCTTCAACGTATTGGGACTTTACGGTCAGCATGTCGTCTTTGTACTGGTCGTAATGACCAGAACATTTGAACAACTCCGCTTTGTTCACGTTTGGTGTGTGTACCTCGCCAAAACCAAGTTTTTCGTTGAGTGACCGCGAGTAGCCAATGATGGCGTTCCGAACAATGTTGCCGCGGGGGGTCCAGAGGGGCATACCGCTCCCGACCATGTCCGAGAAGGTAAAGAGGTCCATTTCTTTACCGAGCTTACGATGGTCGCGCTTTTTTGCTTCCTCGATTTGGTGTTGGTAGGTCGCGAGGTCTTCGGGGGTATCAAAGGCAAGACCGTACACACGACTGAGCATGGGATTTTTCTCATCACCACGCCAGTAGGCACCGGCGACTTTGTCGAGTTTAAAGGCGTCAGTGTTCAGGTCTTTGTTCGGGTGCTCACAGTGACCGCCGCGGCAGAGGTCGGTAAATTTACCACAGGTATAGAGCGTGATAGCTTCACCCCGCTCTGCAATTTCGTTAATCAGTTCGAGCTTGTACTGATTGCCAGCGTAGATGGTGCGGGCCTCGTCCGGGGTTACCTCACGGTGTGAAAATTCGGTCCAGGTATTGAGCATTTTCTTCATCGTCTTCTGAACATCTTTGAGTCCATCATCACCTAGTGCTGGTCCGCCAGTAAAATCAATATCGTAGTAAAACCCATTATCGATAGCCGGCCCGAGTGTGAGGTGAGCGTGAGGATACAGTTCCAGCACTGCGGCACCTAATAGATGAGCCAGGGTATGACGCTTATTCTGAAGTTGTTCTGACATAGTAATAATATTTAGAAATCTTAGGGGTTTAACCCCTAAGATGGCGGTTAATAAAACAATAATCGCCCAAGCGACTACACGAAAAGTTCGTGTGTTCGCTCGGACGATTTTAATCGCGGTTCCACCGGGCTTCAGGCGAGTATACTCGCTCTGCACTTATTACTCAGATTAGGCGATGAGCACTCTGAACAGGTCTTGCCTGTTCAGGTTGGGGGTTGGTAGCCACCACAATCTCTGAAACCCTATCCTAGCGCGGGTACAAGGTTTGGTCAAACCTTATACAAAATAGCCGCACCCTATAAAGGATGCGGCCGATGGTTATGATGCTTGTTTTTTCTGGCGGTGATAGTCCTGATATGCTCGATGGACTTGCTGCCGAACCGGGTCGCTGTTTTCAAAAAAATTCGTCCAATGTACTAAACGATTTCTCAGTTTAGTATGCGTTCGAAATTCGAGTAGAGGGTCTTGAACTGCTTGTAATTGCGCTCGGAAGTATTCTGGGTAACTGTCCGGATATTCGGGCAGCTGTGCCGTTAGAATACATTCGTAGAAAGCCAGTCGTTGGTCGATTGTTTTTTGAATGCGATCAAGCATCCAGACCAGAATGCCTCCTTCGGTATTTGCGTTATAGTGCCCGAAGTCATGCGTGAATTGTTCTGCTGGGATATAGCAACTTAGTCCAGCACCGCTCTCTGTCGCAATCGCGGTGTAGTGCAGATCGAAAACGTTATAGGGAATTACTAGTTCTCTAGCTTGGTGCAGAGTGGTTATCTGTGTTGTTGCGGTTGCGTCTCTTGCGATAAGGACGCGACGTTTTGCATTTTTGATTACGAGTTGTTGAGGATTCATCGCATTTTTCCTGTACGAGGTTTCTATAAAAATAATAACATATTTTACAATTATGTCAAAAATACCGTAAGCCACTCTCAACTCCCAACTGCACTAATACCAAGCAGTCTAGCAAATGATTCCTCCGGTGTCTGCCAGTGTAACGTCTCTCGTGGTCGCTGATTGAGTTCAGTCTGCACCCGTTTCAGTTCAGCTTTTGATATTGTATTG
>JANPGF010000069.1:0-3579 GCA_031423775.1 Candidatus Kaiserbacteria bacterium
TGGGGCCAGTATTGAAAAAAGAGTTTCAGATCAATACGCTCTGTCGCGCTTTCAGCTTCAAATGAGATCGCCAAGGTTTCACCTTGATCGGTACGTGTTTTAACAATCGCCTTGATTTCGTCGACCGAAAACACCTTTGTCATAAGCGCACCTCCACTTTCATATCCTTTGTTACACTACAATTTAATTTTATGTACGTCAAATTACACTCATTCTGTTATACTTACTACTATGTCAACAAAAATCACTCTTTCTAATAAAGACCTCTCAAGTTTTGCTTCCACGTATACCCGTATTGTACTCACTGAAGAGTCGGGTGGTACCCATCGCTTTGTCGAACGAGCCGATGGTATTACAGAATATCGTCATGGGGCAGGGAAATATTCTGACCTCACACCGCGACAATTTCGGACCCTTATACGAACGATCGTCCAATCATTAAAATTACACAAGGTAACACAAGCAGTTATAGTAATTGACCGTGCACCCTTCACAAAACTTCATACGTATGACGAAGCTTGGTTTGCTTCGACTCTCGCCGAAAATCTGGCCCTAGCTGCATATGATTTTTCTGTCTACAAATCAAAACCAGACACCAAAAATACCCTCAGAGAAATTGTGCTAGTAGGACTAGAAAGTGTAGCGTCAAAAACTGGCTTTATGCGGGGGAATATCGTAGCCACTTATACCAACAGTGCACGTGATATCGCGAATACACACGGCGATGACCTTACGCCAAAAGCACTCGCTACTGCTGCCAAGAAAATGGCTGCGGGGAGTAAGGTGACAGTACAGGTCCTCGGTCTCATAGAAATTAAAAAACAAAAACTTAATCTGATTGCAGCCGTAGGGAAAGGTTCTCATAACGAAGCACAATTTATCGTTATGGAATACTGGGGTAGCAAAAACAAAAAGGATGCGCCGCTCGTACTGGTTGGCAAAGGAATCACCTACGATACCGGAGGACTGAATGTAAAACCGTCAGGCGCTATGCATGATATGCATATGGATATGTCAGGCGGTAGTAGTGTGATGGCAGCCATTGTTGCTGCAGCCAAACTTGGTATCAAGAAAAACATCGTCGCGCTGATACCAGCTGCTGAAAATGCGATTTCAAGTACCAGTATGCGGGCAGGAGACATTGTCACTTCACTCTCAGGCACTACGGTGGAAATACTCCACACTGATGCTGAAGGCCGTCTCGTTCTTGCTGATGCACTCACCTATAGCGAACGTTACAAACCACGCGCTATTATTGACGTTGCCACACTCACCGGTGCGTCTCTGGTAGCCCTGGGACAGCAGGCTAGTGCTCTTATGACAAAAGACGTCGAACTTGAAACCACTCTCCGCACCCTCGGTGAAGAATCGGGTGACCTCGTCTGGCCACTACCGCTCTGGGATGAATACAAAAGCCCCCTCAAGAGCGCTCGCGCTGATATTAGTAACATTGCCACTAATTTTGCCAAGTGGGGAGGCGCAATCGAGGGCGGAATGTTTCTCGCCGCGTTTGCTCCCAAAAATATTCCGTGGGCACATATCGATATGGCACCACGGATGGAAAGTATCCAGAGCGATAAATTAGCCAAAGGCTCAACCGGCGAACCGGTCCGACTACTCGTACGATTCCTCGAACAGTACTAGCTGAACGTACCACTGTTTTAGTGTGGTATTATTTTCTGTATGAGCAGTACCCAGAGCGCGCTTACGTTTTCTTTTAAATCCAATGTCTTTGAGGGGCCTTTGGAGCTTTTGATTGAACTGGTCGAAAAACGAAAACTCTTGATTAATGATATTTCACTCGCGAGTGTGACAGACGAATACATTCGCCACGTGAGCGAGATGCAAGAAAAGTCACTCCCACACACCGCCCAGTTCGTCCAATTAGCAGCGACACTGCTACTGATTAAATCAAAGTCACTCCTTCCTGTACTCGAACTCACCAAAGAAGAAGAGGCGACGATTGACGACCTCGAGGACCGTTTGCGGCAGTATCAAGTTTTCCGCGATGCCGGAGTATACCTCGCCAGTATCTTTGGTAAAAACCGACTCTATAGCCCAAAATTTGTCGCACCGAAAGACGCGGTATTTGTTCCAGATGACTGGTGCAATATGTCAGCTCTCCACGAAGCGATGGGGAGCGTTCTTCAGAACCTACCAAAAAAGGAATTCAAACCAAAAGTCCAAGTCAAACAAACCATCAGCCTCGAAGAGATGATGGTGAGTTTACAAAAGCGAATTGAGTCACAACTCAAAACTCGATTTTCTGAAATTAGGGCAGAGGCGACGGAGCATAAAACAGTTATTGTCGGATTCCTCGCCATCCTCGAATTATTTAAACAAGGCAACGTCCTCGTCACCCAGCTCGGCCGCTTTGACGACATTGAAATTGAACTAGAGCAGGGAAGCACCCCGAGATATTACTAAATTAAATGAAGAAACGAGCGTAGCGACTATTCTGAATTTATGCGAGTAAACTGCCCCTTGCCCTAGGGCAGTTTATCCGCGCAATCACCGACTTGATACTTTTTTATACAATTCAAGTAGCGACAATGGCGAATTTATGTCGTAAATTGCGCCTTGCCCTAGCGCAATTTATCGACGCAGTTGTAATCCTGTCTACACTCGAAGGTAGATACATGAAAGTAGCTGAATCCTGTAATAACACATACAGGATCCAAGGCAGTTTATCCGCGCAATCACCGACTTGATACTTTTTTGTACAATTCAAGTAGCGACAATGGCGAATTTGACCTAGTTTTTAAGGAGTGCAACGACTATAAAAACGGAAATACTCTTGTGGTGATGCCAGTATTTTGCGCCTTGCCCTAGCGCAATTTATCGACGCAGTTGTAATCCTGTCTACATTCGAAGACAGACACGCAAGGTTGCTGAATACTGTAATAACACATGCTACGTCTAAGGCAGTACATCCACGCCTCATACTGCATCAATTTACTGCAGTCCTCTGCAAAAATCACTTTTTAAAATATAGAAAAAGACCGGTCGGTAGGGGAATGGCGCAGAGAGCGCAACATTTCCACCATACCGGACCGGTCACGACGCTTGCTGGTTTAAAGGCCGCCAGCGGCCGAAATTAAATTCGAAACTTTCATCGGGTCAACCCCTTCCAAGAACAAAAGATTGACACTGTACCAGATCCCGGATCTGCGCAGCAGTGTAGCTAGTACTTATGAGAGCCACCCATCAGCGACGACGCGCTGCCAACGTTTATTTGTTAGTCCTCGTTGTTCGGACTTTGAGCAACTTCAATCGAAACATTTCTGGGAGCCCTCCCTGTTCAGTTCAGAATGTTGGCCGGCGCCCAGGTTTCAATATGCTGATTGATTGACGAACTGCTTCATGCAGATCTCCTTTGTGAATCGACAGTTTTTCGGATAACTGACAACCTTCTTGCTCTGCCATACCTGCGGGATTATATTCCTGCGGGCGGCGAACGGATGGACATCATCCACGCATCCTTTCATCTTTTGGCCAGTTGTGGACGCAAGGGGTGAAGGCACTTCGCGGCCCTCACCCCCACACACCAAGCCGTCTCATATTGGCGTTCGCCCATGC
>JANPGF010000070.1:0-7558 GCA_031423775.1 Candidatus Kaiserbacteria bacterium
CGGTCGGGTTTGGTTTGAGTCTGAAGAAAATGTTGGATCGACCTTTTATGTTGAACTGCCAGTTGGACGGACACTTACCCATTAATATCCCTACGTATTCTATGAACACACTTACTGCAGCAAACAAAACTATTCTGGTAATCGAAGATGACAACGCACTCTTGGGCATTATCACTGACAAGCTCCATGCCTCACAACTCAATGTTATTTCAGCACGCAGTGTCGATGAAATCTTTACGGGCGTCGCCGAGGAGCCACAAGCGACCTTACGTACCGCAGACAATATACTCACCACACTCGAACGACTCCACGCACTACCGCACATTGATGCAGTCTGGCTTGATCATAACTTGATTGGTGAAGATGACGGGATTGATTTTATTGTAAAATTAAAAGCCAACGGCGGAAATTGGAGCACTATCCCCGTCTTTGTAGTATCAAATAGTGCGAACCCTGACCTGATTAAAACCTATGCTGAAATTGGCATCAGCCACTACTACCTCAAGGCAGAGCATCGTCTGGGTGACATAGTAAATGACATCAATACAGCCCTCGCTCTACAGCAATAGAGGTGAATCTCACCAATATAAAACCACCCAAATGCCTGGTTTGGGTGGTTTTACGTGTATTGCTACTCAAAACTCTTGTATAGGTGAGCGCTTATAGTAATGCTGGTTTTGGCTGCTGACTCAAGGCGTAAAGCTCACGAAGCTTTTCCATCCCGCGATGTGTTTTTACCGCCACCGCATTTTTCGACTGCCCAGTCGCCGCAGCAATTTCAGTCAGAGACAAGTCTTCAACGTAGCGTAAGGTCATAATGTTTTGGTACGCGATCGGAAGTGACGAAATCAGGAGAATCGCAGCTTTACCATCAAGCAAGTTAACCGTGCGGTCAAAGTCATCATTCCCTGGCTCAAACCCTTTGTCGAGCATAACATCGAGAGACGTGCTTTTCTTTTTACGGTATTCATCAATTATGAGGCAGTTCAAAATGTGATACAAAAACGGCTTCATCAGTTCAATTTTACCTGCCTTTACCAAATACACCCACGTTTTCATAAACGTATCTTGTACCAAATCTTCACACACACCACTGTCACTCACCCGGAACTGAGCATGACGAGTGAGCCCCTTTTCAAAATCAGCATGTGCAGCAGTCATCACCATCTGGAGGTTAAGTTTTTCGGCTTCATTCAGCATATAGTATCTAGCCGCACGAGATGCAGAATTATTACAACAAAGGTGGTTATATTCACAAGCTAACCATACAGGAGTAATAGATTTTGTCCTAATAATCAGCGGGTTTGTTTTTCATGCCAACATCCGTATACTATGTCAATCATGCCTGAATTACCCGAAGTCGAAACCGTCCGGCTGCAACTACTCCGTAAAGTAACTGGTAAAACGATTATGCATATCGACGTTTTTCACCTAAAAACAGTTGAGCACAATGATCATTTTGCCAAACAACTAGCCAGCAAGACAATCGAACATATTGACCGCATCGGTAAACTGCTTATTTTTAGCTTTACCAGTGAATCGAATCTTTTTATTCTCGCCCACCTCAAAATGACCGGGCAATTCTTTTTTGTTGACAGTAGCCACACGATTACAGGCGGTGGTCACTCTATGACAGCTGCTGATACGCGCGAATTACCCGGTCGACATACGCGCGTTGTTTTTACCTTTACCGATGGAAGTCATCTGTATTTTAACGACATGCGTCTATTTGGCTACACCAAAATTGCGAGCGCCGAGATGGTCGCGCTCGCTCGCGCTGGGTTTGGCCCTGAACCAATCGATCCAGATTTTAATGTCGATTGGTTTGTTACCACTCTTCGTAAGAAGGGATCGGTGGTTAAAGCAGCTCTTCTCGATCAATCATTTATTGCTGGTTTGGGTAATATTTACGTCGACGAAGCGCTCTGGCGGGCAAAAGTTCGTCCGACACGACGGGCAAATATCGTAACAAAAGTTGAAGCAGCTGCTCTCGCAAAAGCCGCCGGGGATGTTATGAACGAAGCAATTAAAGTCGGAGGTACAACTTTCCAGCACTTTGCTGATACCGATGGAGACGCTGGTAATTTTACCGAGTTCCTGCAAGTCTTTGGCAAACAAGGCACCCCCTGCCCTCGCTGCGGAACTGAAATTATAAAAATAAGAGCTGCCGGCCGCGGAACACATTATTGTCCAGGTTGTCAGAAATAAAAAGTTCAAGGTCTTGCCTCGAACTTTTTATTTTAGAACATTTCCCACGTTTCAATATGTGGAGGAGTGGCGCCAGCCACATAGGCATTAATCCGCGGCGTTTGGTACTCCGTCTCAACTTGGTACTCCGTCTCAATAGAAAACAACCCGATATAGAACGTGAACAACAATACACTTACCCCAACCCCACCTGCGATACAAAATGTATAATTCATGCTTTATTAAACACACAAGACACATATAAAGTTGCGCCGGGTATCGGGCGCATAAAAAAACCCAAGCCAGGACTGGCTTGGGTTCATGATTAGGCGATACGCGGAGTGAGCTTGGTGGCGCGGTATCGAGGCGGTGTTGCATCAGTAGAAAAAATGTACACGATCGAAAGCAGCACCACGCTCACTCCCGAAACAGCGAAAGGGGTGGCGGGTCCAAATGGCACCTGCCGAGGCATCCAGATCGCCACATAAAACGAGAGCGACACGAGACACACAAGCAGCCGCAAAGGGAAAAGCACCGGCCGGTAGACATTCTTTCCCGTCCAATTCCCGACATGATATGAGGCAGCAATCGTGCCTCGCCCCATCCACCAGATCCAAAGTACCGGAAAGACGTAGATCATTGCCCACGACTTCCCAATTGCCAAGAATACAACTGCACACATTGCGTAAAACAGGAGCATGGCGAGCTCGGTCAACACGCCGCCGTCTTTTTTGAACTGTTCGTCACTCCACCATACGAGTGGATTGTAGATGTAGTCGAGCAGGAAATTGTCGACAAGCAAGAACGGATTCGGGGTTTCTTTCATCTTATACATTCCTTCACTAAGAGGTGCATCTATGCAGAATTAAACCACAAAACAAATAAAATACAATGTCGCTACAAACATCACAAGCTCTCAAACTCATAAAAAAGCCCCGCAAACAGGAAGCGGGGCTTCTTGTTTGCGGGGCGTTACTAATTACCCACGCCACTTTATCTGATTAAAGTCATTGATTGTTTCAATGACCCCGATCCGACCTCCAAGAACCAGCGCATCGTCCTCGGTTAATGCTTCTTGATCAAATAATATCTTTCCTACATAAAAAACTTTGCAGACACTCGACAGGTAGTATCCGTACCCCTTGATAATGTACCGAGGGCCACGATGTTCAAATATTGCAGCATTGTAACCTTCATACGCTGCAAACAAATTCATCGCGAGGTTTTCATGACTCCCCTCACCGAGCTCAATGATCAGTCCATGCTTTTTATCTACAAAAGGATCGGGGATCACATAGGGTTTAGGACTCCGGAGGGACGTTACATACTCGCTAAACAAAGCGACCTGCAAAATCCCTTCTTGCCAGTTAACCGGAACTGACTGAAGTTCTTCCAACGTGACGGGTTCACGGTCTATGATCTTACAGGCAATATCAAGGCCCACGTCATCACCGTCATCGTAACGGGAGCGAATAAATACGCTTAATAACGATGGATGCCCGAAATAACGTTCACAGAACAATTCGGGGGTCATCCAGGTAGTTTGGCTATTCATCTTTCTACTCCCGACTGATGTTTCTGACGAGAACTATACCATATATAATTAAAATGTAAAGTTTCTCTCAACTAGCCATCTTTTCTTCATATTCAATTGCAAAACCTACCTGTGAATAGGTAGGTTTAGTTTTTGACATCGTTAATATTTTTACTTCAATGTCTTCAGTATGTTCTGCATTTCAGTGATTTCGGCACTTTGAGTTGTGTTGATATTTCCAACCAGTGTTGTCACTTCAGGATGTTCGATATGCGCTGTCACACTACTCGCCATCATGAGCGCCCCCTTATGATGCAAAATCATATCATTGAGGAACACCTTATCGAGAGCTGCACCAGAAAGTGCTGCGAGCGGACGCATCATTGGCTCATATTTTCCGTCTGAAGTGTAGTCAACGCCGTACCAACTTTTAAACCAAGTTTTCATGTCGCCAATCTCTTTTTCTTGAGCTGTAATAATGTTTTCGGCCAATGTTTTTATTTCAGGAGTTGACCCACCTCGCGCCACCACTTCTTTAGCTGAGGCCACCGCTTCTTCGTGGTGTGGAATCATTTTTTGCAAAAAATCACGTTCACTGGTTACGGTCATATTCATATCATGCATACCGTTCATTTCCATTGTAGTATCGCCATCCTCCATCGTAGTACCGTCCTTCATACCTCCCATTCGATCAGCATCTATACTAGCTGTATGGTGACCATAGGAATGATCACCAGCTCGACTACCCATCATTCCTTCAAAGTGGTTGTTGTTTTCACTATATCGTTCATGTATTCCTGCCATAGCACCGATTGTCAGACCACCAAGTATAAATGCCCCGCCTACTATCAGCATTGTTTTCTTATCCATGTATGTATTCTATTGTAATTACACTACTACTACGTACTTCACAGCACTTTATTTCAAAAAACATCTACCCGAACGGGTAGATGTTTTAACGTTACTTTACAATTGATTGAATCAGGGTTGTCAGTGATTGCGGTAATAGTTCTGACACATATAGAATGTACAAAGAACCAATCACCATTGTAATCACTGCTGCTACTGCGTAGGGCTTTCCCATAAGATTAGTTTTATTCAGTAATGTGTTACTAAATCATACTAGCACGGTCGACGACAAGAACTGTTCTGTAGTTGTGGCTAATCGTGTGTTTAAAAACACCCCCGCGTGGCGGAGGTGTGATTTAGTTGTTTCGGTACGAATTGTAAAGTCGACGCTTTTCATGAAGAAAATCTGCAACAGTTTCGACGACAGTAAATCCATTTTGGAAAATATAGTCGTCATCGTCGTTAATCTTGCCGTGGTCGAAGAGTATTTCTCCAACCCAGAACCCTCCAATTGATACACTTGATCGATAGTAGCCATACCCTTTGAGGACATATTGGGCACCACGTTCTCCGAATGGAGCAGCTTCGAGACCTTCATAGGCTGTGAAGAGAAATTCAGCTAGTGCTTCATGTGCTCCATTGACATCAAAGATCAAGTTATGCTTTTTGTCGACGACGGGAAATGTAAGCACACGCACGCCAGGTGCTTCAGCCTTCAGGCCAGCAACATAATCAGGAACTCGCGCCACTCCGTGTATATACCCATGATTCCAGCTGGGCTTTTTCGAATAAAGCTCTTGTAATGTAACCGGCTGTTTATTCATTAACCGCAATGCAATATCACGACCAGCCTCATCCCCATCTTTATAATTAACCCTAATGATCGCGACCAGCAATTCGGGGTTATTCCAAAATTGCTTACAGAACGCTCTTGGGTTCATCCAGATTGTCTTTTTTGCCATCTACCTTACTCCCACCAGGGTTTCTAATTAGAACAGTACTAGAAAATTAACTAAAGTCAAAACATACAAATACCCCAATTCATGGGGTATTTGTATGTTTATTTTTCTGGATTAGAATGATTAGGTTTGAGTGATTTTGGCTAAATCATTTCATTAATACCACCGAGTCTAGTACCGATTTTAACAGATCAATTTCTGAAGCTGAGGCATCATCAAAGTATTGTAAAACGAGACTCCCTTCTACTGTTAAAGGAAACTCATATCGAGTAGTATTTCCTGGCATATCAGCCGTATGTACTTCAAAATATTTTGTTCCAAGTTTATTCACCTTTTCAGTACAGTCATACTCTTTGGCAAATCGCGGACAGACTGGTTTACTAATACCATCTTTCCCACTATCGTACTCATTCCCCTCTACAGTTATTCCTAGGTATGGCTCAGTCTGACTAAAATTTGGGAAAGAAAAGACGGAATATTTGACGGCATCAGCAGCGCCTATGGTAACAAATTTTTTAAGTTGCAGGTCTCCGTATACACGGGGATATGCAAAACTAAAACCAAGCTCTTTGTTTTCATACAATAATGAAGTAGTGCTGGTAGTTGCAACTACTGTTTTTTTGACGACCGGAGATAGTACTTTCGCAGGCTCACTTTTAGTACTCGTTGCGACCACTGCAACATTAGTAGGCGCTTCAGCGCCAGACTGTACAGTAGTGACAGATTTTGTCTGAATCAAATCAGAAGTCCATAAAATATAACCTGACCCGATTATCATCGTAATTATTGCTGCCACCGCATAAGGTTTTCCCATACACTAAAATTATCCTGAATTAATAGAATTATTGTAACACCCGTTACTACCAAAAATAAGACATCGGGTAGAATTATCGGCAAATAGTTACTATTGATTTCTGTACACAAAGCAAAACCTTTCGTTTAAACGAAAGGTTTTGCTTACTCGAGGAGTCAAATTTATATTAGAACAGTCGCGTGATTGTGGCTAATTTCGATAGTACCCTGATCAATGATGAAGCTCTGAATCCCGCCAGTTTCAGATCGGACAGTTACCGTGCCGGCCTTGAGTACAGAAATAAGCGCTTCATGATCAGCGAGAATAGTCATCTCCCCCTCCGTCCCCGGCACCGTCACCGAAACAACATCTCCATCAAATACGGGAGCGTCTACACGTGAAATAGTTAAGTTTAATAGTTTCATAGTTGCAAAGTTAAATAGTTACGAAAGTGTTGCGATTAGTTTAGTGATCATTTTTCTGATCTCTAGACTCTCCTCCAGCATTGGATCCATTTCATTTTTAGTTAAATACTCGAGATTATGAGCAATCATTACCTGAGTCTCTAATTCTGTACAGGACCCTAACGAAATGCGGAGGAACCGAGCGAAATCTACTTTAGATTTCCGCGCATGACCCTCTGCAATATTAGAAGGTATAGAGATTGCCGCTCGTCGCATTTGGTCAGTCAAACCATATCGTTCGTCCGAAGGAAACTGTTTGGTAATCTTGTAAACTTTTGTTACAAAGTCCATTGATTTCTTCCAGACCGTAAGATCATTATAGTTCATATTCTCTATGCAACTATGCAACCATTAAACTATTTAACTAAACAACCTCTTCGATTGAGCCCTTCATGTAGAATGCTTGTTCTCCCTTCTCATCATGCTTACCATCGAGGATTTCTCCGAAGCCTCGTACGGTATCTGCGAGTGATACATACTTTCCTGGCGCACCGGTGAATACTTCAGCAACAGAGAAAGGCTGCGACATGAAGCGTTGAATCTTGCGGGCACGGTATACGGTCGTCTTGTCATCTTCTGAGAGTTCTTCGATACCGAGAATCGCAATGATGTCCTGGAGGTCCTTGTACCGCTGGAGCACCAATTTCACTCCCTGAGCAACACGGTAGTGCTCCTCGCCTACGATCATTGGATCGAGAGCTGATGAGTTACTTTCGAGCGGATCGATTGCTGGGTAGATACCGAGAGACACAAGCTGACGCGAGAGCACCAC
>JANPGF010000071.1:0-28724 GCA_031423775.1 Candidatus Kaiserbacteria bacterium
AGACTGTCAGAAATGGATGCAGTGCTAGGTGAGAAGTGACTAAATGTCACTTCGCAAGACTCACTCAGTTACTTTATGAGCTGAAAGCGAAATAAAGTAGCGAGTGAGTGGACAGCTTCTGTAAGCAGGACAAATAAAATAGTTTAAGATATTTTAAATTTTATGAAGAGCAATTTAGGATTCTATGGGGGAGTTGGGAGCGTTACCGGGGCTAATTTCTTACTTGATACTGGTGCGGCCGCCATTCTCGTTGACTGTGGTCTCGAACAAGGGAGTAAGTTTGCGTCTGAATCAAACGCAGCTGCGTTTGTCTATAGTCCGGCCGATTGTGATGTGCTCATGGTCACTCATGCGCACGCTGATCATATCGGGCGGATTCCAAAATTGGTCAAAGATGGTTTTGCGGGGATCATTTACTCAACCAAACCAACCAAGGATTTGGCGGCAATTATGCTGGCGGACGCACTCAAGGTAATGGAGTACGAGCATGAGCGGTATGGGTATGAAATTTTGTTTGAAGCAGGTGATATTCAGGCCGCTCTCAAGTTATGGAAATCGGTTGATTACGATGAACGGATTGCGCTTCCTGACGGGGTAACGGCGTACTATAGTGATGCTGGTCACATCCTTGGTTCGGGTATGGTGCACTTGTCTCGGGGTGGGAAAACGATTGTGTTTACAGGGGATATTGGGAATGTGCCACAACCATTATTATCTGCGCCAGTCGTGCCGGTTGATTACGACTACATGGTCATGGAAAGTGTCTATGGTGATCGTTTACATGAAGAGGTGGCCGAACGTACGTCACTACTGCAACACTATATTGAGGACACTCGTCACAAAGGCGGTACGCTTATTATTCCGGCATTCTCGCTCGAACGGACCCAGGCCATGCTCCTCGAGATTAACAACATGGTTGAGGCGGGCACGATACAGCCGATTCCTGTCTATCTCGATTCACCCCTCGCGATTGAGGTGACGGGCGTATACCGAGCGTACACAAAATACCTGAAACCCGAAGTCCAGGACCAGATTCGGGGCGGGGACGATATCTTTGATTTTGACGGTCTCGAATTTACCGAGTCTATGAAAGAGTCGTACGGCATTGATACCAGTAAGGGTGCGAAAGTCATCATTGCTGGCTCAGGAATGAGTCATGGCGGTCGTATCCGTCGTCACGAGCAGAATTACCTGAGCGACCCAAAAACAACCGTGCTCCTCGTTGGCTATCAGTCTGCAGGTAGTCTCGGACGAATTCTCCAAGATGGTGCCAAGAAGGCGACGATTGATGGCAAAGAGGTAAAGGTCAAAGCGCAGATTGCCCAAATTCGAGGGTATTCAGGACATGCTGATCGTGACCAACTAATTGGTTTGGTAGCTGGTGGCTGTAGTAAGGCCAAGCAAGTATTTGTCGTGATGGGTGAGGAGCGATCGTCACTATTCCTCACGCAACGTCTGCGCGATTACCTGGGGGTTAACGCAAAAGCGCCCAACCAAAATGAAGAGGTAGAAATCGACTTCTAACATGATAAAATAGGGGTACTAGTTATTAATTATTTTACAGAGTGTATGCCATTAGAATCTGGAGCTGAAAATATCAACAAAAGCACAGTCGAGACAAAAGTTGAAAAAATGATTGCGAGCGCTGAATCACTGGATGTTATTATAGAAAGATTAGAGGGTGTCGCCATGGTTCAGGATACCTTGAATGACCCGGACACGGGGAATGACCTACCAATTAATAGAATTATTGGTGCCCTCCGCGGTGGTCGAGGTGCGTGGGCGGATGAGTGTCCGATTTGGCTCATTCGTGCAATTAACGAACGGGGCCTCTAAGATAAAAACACCTCTCATTTCTGAGAGGTGTTTTACTAAACGCCAAGGACTCTCTTATAGAGAAATGAAGAGCACTCGTTATTGTCAGAAAGCTGAGCCTGCTTGAAATGCATATGATATGTGATATTATATTCGAAGCGGAGGTCTTTTATATACCATCATAGCCACGAGTTTTGTTTGTGAACAAAGTTGGTGGCTATGATGGTTATCAATAGCGGTAATTGTCCACTAGCGCGTGCGTATTTGTCCGTGAGGGCTCTTTCGCAAAAAGGAGAAAACTATGAGCAATTTAGTGCTCGATGTTGGCCTCGCCGCCAAACTCAAGGTGGCGTTCGCTCGAAATGGCTGGACAACAGAAATGATTGATAGGGCTTGCGAAGGCAACAGTCTTGGTCAATATCGTCAGTTTCTGCTCG
Organism: Candidatus Kaiserbacteria bacterium; assembly: GCA_031423775.1. Classification (GTDB taxonomy): domain Bacteria; phylum Patescibacteriota; class Minisyncoccia; order Phycocordibacterales; family UBA918; genus OLB19. Next base: position 2,253 of record JANPGF010000071.1, read on the forward strand.
GTCATACGGTGATGCAAAAAGTATCGGATTGTATCATCGACTGCGACGCTGAACCGGTCCATTTGGATAGGACACATGTCGAGGTACACCAGAAGGGTGGAAACATCGTTTGGAATCCTGCCGACTATCAGCTTCGACTCATTTCCGATCAGGACTATACCAAGCCCACTCCTGGTAACGAACTGCAACAGCGAACGTCTGGTTGGCCCGTTTTGAACGCGAATGTTCTGGACTATTTGCTGGCTAATCAAAACCTTATTCCGAGGGAATGGAGGTTTCGCGAGATTTTTTTCTGGGGTACTATTTATCGTGAAGAGTACGGTAAGCTCATTGTCCGGTATCTTACCTGGAGTAGTGAGGGTGAGTGGCAGGATCGTTCGTTCTTCTTGATCGATAAGTGGCATGAATCGCGTCGCGCCTATGCACTTGTGTCAGGCAAATAACTCCTGATTTCAAATTTCTATCTCACGTTTCACTTGGAAACGTGAGATTTTCATTTATATTTTAAAAGACAAAACAGCCCATGAGGGCTGTTTTTTTGTGTGAGCTATTTAGTAGCTTCTACTACTCGTTTGAATGAGTCTGGGCGTTCAAGGGCCAATGTAGCGAGAACCTTTCGGTCGAGCTTGATACCCTTATCAGAGAGAGACTTGATGAAACGACTGTACTTTACATCAAAGTGAGACAAAGCTGCATTGATGCGTACGGTCCAGAGACGACGGAAGTCACCCTTCTTCTTCTTGCGGTGTGCAAAGGCGTAGGTTTCAGCGTGGTAGATCGCTTCGCGGGCTACTCGCTTCTTCTTTGAACGCTGGAGTCGGAAACCGACTACTTGATCGAGGATGTTACGACGGCGCTTGTTGGCCATCAATCCTCCTTTTACTCGTGTCATATAATAATTATTTAGCTTCTACCTTTGGGTGTGTCTCTGATAATGGTTTTGCTCCAGTTCCTGGGAGGAAGCGACGGGTGATGCGCTTACTGAGGTTCAAAAGCTGTGTTCGCTTACGGCGGAGTCGCTGTTGACCAGTCTGACGCGCGTTAAAGTGGTTTTGACCGGGCTTTCGCGCAACAATCTTGCCATTCTTGGTGACTTTGATGCGTTTGCTGAATGATTTGTTTGTCTTCATAAATTGTGTGTGACTGCGTAAAGTGTGGCAACTATAGCGTATTCGGTCCTAATTGTCAAAGCTTTTTAAGCATTTTTAGGCCTAGAAAACCATAATCTTGTATGGTAAAGGTAAGTATGTCCAAAAACACCATAGATACCGTACTTTAGTATCTCTAAAAGTACCAGTATACAGGTACATTTAGAGATACTTTGTGCTGCAAGTCGCTTAGTGAAATACTATTTAAATTTAAGAAAAAGCCTGTTGCCAGGCCCTTTTCTTAAATCATTCCGCTGTCTAGTAGTGCGTCGAGATCCTTCTTTTTGTTCTTCTGGCTGCCGACTGGAGTAGGAGCTTTTGGTGCTACTGGTACTGGTTTGGCCGCATCCTTTAATTTCTGGGTCTTGGTGCCTGGCATACGTTCGAGGGTGGTAGTGTAGCCTTTTGGACTCTTTTTCATGTCATCCGCAATTTTGTACTCGGTCGGGATGATTTTAAGGAATCGTTCGAGTCGTTCTTTGAGGAAGGCTTGATCCATGTATTTGTAACGACCCCAGAGGAATAGGTCGACTTTTACTCGGTGGCCTTCTTCAAGCCAGTCAGCGGCGCGACTGGCCTTGAGAAGCTGGTCGTTTTCGCCGGTCCCGATTTTTACTTGGACACTTTTGGTTTCGGTGACATGTGACTTGGCACGCATTTCACTCTCTTTCTGGCCGGTATCATAACGGTACTTCCCAAAGTCCATAATTTTAGCTACTGGTGGTTTGGCATTAGGACTGATTTCAATGAGGTCGAGATTGGCTTCGTCAGCGGCTTTGAGAGCGGCTTCAAGAGTGAGGACACCAAGGTTTTCACCACTCGCGCCAACAACGCGCATTTCTTTGGCGCGAATAGCATGATTAATGCGAGTCTTTACTTTGTGTTCGTATGCTGTGTTTGGTTTTTGCAAGTTGTTTGGGCTAATGAAATAAAAAGTATGAGAGTGGCTCCTCGTAGAGGCAGGGAGCGGTGCGCGCTTATGCTTGAGTAGTGATTGTCATACTAAAATAGATGCACAAAATGTACCATATAATCACTATTATGCAACATGTGTGCGGACCTCCAGAAATGATGAATTTCGTTGTTGGAAGGCAAAAAAATACTTTCAATGTACAAGCAAGTACACCTCAAGTATTTTTTTGCCCTCCGCCTAGAACTTCACTCATTTCTGGAGGTCCTATTTGCTAGACGGATACGTATCGAGCTTGAAGAAGATTGCTGTTGCATAGGTTTCAACTATCTGGTACTTTAAATAGTAATGTTCAAACAGACACAAAATAACCTTCTCGTCCTCGTCGTCACTTCTACGGCGAGGTTGGTTGTGTCTTCATTTTAAACTCCATTGAAATAAGAACAAAACCCATCTCGTTAAGGAGATGGGTTTTGTGTTCTACAAGAGAAGGTAAAAGGAGACGAATTATGCAGTTTGATCCAAACTACCATGTGTGTTTTGTGAACGAGGAAGGGTATTCGGTCGTTTGGCCGCTCCATTCACCAGCTTTGCCCGAGTGTGGCGAATGGGCACTGGTTGATATGGTGTCTCGTGGGGAGGCGATGCCTCCACGAGTGACGTTCGTCCGAGCGCTCACACCCCATGAAATTAACAAAATCCGGCGTCGGTACATGGTGTGGGGTGCGAAAGTGGCCGGTGTGCCCTGGGCTCTGGTGCAGGGTAAGTCAGACGATTTCGGAGCAAACGGTATCTACGATATTATTGAGGTCTCGACCGCTAATCGTTCAGTTGGGGTGTAGCCAATTTACAAGAGGCGTCCGGTTTCATCCGGGCGCTTTTTCTCAGTGAGATAGTCTTCGGCACGGGATAGGTGATCGGTCTGCGTAGTTGCATCCATGCGGTCAAAGAGTCGCGGCATCATGGCGAGGCGGTGGTTCCCGAGCATGAGATCACGATGTTTGTTAATAAAATGCCAGTAGAGACTGGTCCAAAGGGCTTCCCAATTTCCTTTGGGATAGTCAGACATTTTTTTAATATAGGCACTCCCACTAATGTAGGGTTTGGTCGCAAAACTACCACCATCCGCAAACTGACTCATGCCATAGACGTTCGGCACCATTACCCAATCGTAGGCATCGACATACATCGCCATAAACCAGCGATACACTTGGTCGGGATGCGTTTCGGTCAACAGTAAAAAATTGCCGAGCACCATCAGTCGTTCGATATGGTGGTTGTAACCAAAAGAGAGAGCGCTGGTGATGCTGATATCGAGAGGTAGTACACCCGTTGAGCCGTTCCAGAAACCTTTTGGTAGTTCACGGGTATGTGAAAAAACATTTTGAGTCCGCATGTGTCTGCCGTCACATTCATAACTGGCGCGCATAAATTCACGCCAACCAATAATTTGTCGAACAAAACCCTCTAGTGAGTTAATCGGAACAGCGTGTGCTTCGCTGTAGGTAATTGCCTGGTCGATTACTGCTTGTGGTAGCAAGAGTCCGATGTTAAGGAGTGGTGAGAGTGTTGAGTGAAACAGACGTTTACCACGAGTTGAGAGGGCGTCTTCATATGGTCCAAATTCAGCAAGTCGAGTTTCGAGAAATTCTGTGAGGTATGCTTCAGCCCCCGCGCGGGTATAGGGAATCCAGACATCCGTAGTACCGTACTGTTCACTCTCGATACCAGAGAGCCATGTTCTCGCAGCAGCGCACTCGTTGTTATCTATAACAGGCATATCTGCTGGTATGGGCAGGCTCTTTTTGAGTGAGTGACGATTATCACTGTCGTAACTCCAGGCACCTCCAGTAGGTTCTCGGTTGGTATCAATCAGAATGCCGAGGTCACGTCTCGCCTTTTCATAAAAACGCTTCATAAAACGCTTGCTCGCTATAAAACGCTGAATTACCTCGTTCTGTGGGAACAAAAATAGGAGTGATTCATATGACACGCGGGTGCAGTTGTATGCCACGCACGTGGAAGTGATCCGTTTTTCAAGCCAGTCGTCGGTAGTGTCTGCAATGTGTACTTTGGTGACACCGGTGTTCAATATTGCTTCGAGCATTGAACGAGTGGTCGCGCCGGGAATGATGGCACAGTAATGTACCGTGTAACCAGCCGTCTCAAGTTCCTTTTGGTATGCTTGGAGTGACAGGCGGTGCAGGAGCATCTTTTGCCGATGAGTGCCGCATTCCGTCAGAAACAAAGGCTCTTCAATTACATACACGGCCCGACCTCGTGCAAGGGCAGGGTGTTCGGTCGGCAGGTAGAGTTGGTGTGGGTAGATAATGCTTATTTCCATAGATGATAGTATACGAATATGTCAGTTAAAGAATCCAAAACATGCCCGGTTTGCAAACGTCCGTTTACCAACCGGAAAAGTTGGAAACTGCGTGGTCAGTGGGAGCAGGTTGTGTATTGTAGCGAACGGTGTAAAAAAGCCGCGTAATTATTTCTTTGGAAACCAAGGGATAAAGTAATTGGTTGTCCGCATGTACTCACGGTATTCCGTGGGGTATTTTTGGAGAAAGATGTTTTCGAGCATTGGTCCAGTAACGTTGGTTACAATATATGTAATGAGAAGGGGGCTCATGATTCCGAGATACCCAAACGGAAGGGGTAGTACCATGATGGCCAAACCCCACCAAATCAAAGTCTCTCCAAAATAATTCGGTCGACGGCTGTAGTGAAATAGGCCTGTAGTCATGAGTACCGCTGGTTCTGTCCCCGCACGTTTACGAGCAAGGAACTGGTCAAGTTGATAATCAGCAATTGATTCAATACTGATACCGAGTACATATACACATAAACCAGCAATAATAAAAAGTGGAGAAGCAGCAAATGGTGTAGCCAGAGCAATGCTAAATGGAATGGCAACCAGAGCAATGATAAAACCCTGGAGCAGATTAATTTGTACGAGGCTACGTAGTACAAAATAGATGTACCCGCGTTTCATCCATTCGCTTCGCCAGGCTGCGTAACGAGCGTCTTCGGGTTTACCATGATTTTTCCGATAGATACGTACAGCAAGACGCGTTGACCATATTCCTAACAGTAAGGTGATGATAATTGGAAGCGTAGTAGTGGTGATTGTCCACCACAGTGCACCGAGTGCACTCACAAAAAATGCGGGGCCGTAGGCAATATCCATGACACTATTGTCATGTTTGATTTGCGCAATTACAAAGACAAGGCTGACGTACCCCAGAAGAAAAATCTCAAACGGTACCATGTTAACAAGTAGGGTTTCTAGCATACGTCTTTATTGTAGCAGGGTGTTACAATAAACACATGCCTCGTGCCCGGACTACCGAATCCGAAGACGTTGTTGTAGTTAAAAAACCGCGTGCTCCTCGAGCTCGGGCTACTTCAGTAGATGGAGAGAGTGCTGCTCCTCGTAAACGAGCCCCCCGTAAAACCGCCCCAAAAAAAGTTGCGCCGGTGTCAGAATTAGCTGCTGAGCCCACACCTCCTCAGACGCAGCAACGTAAGGCTCCGACTCCTATCGCCGCAGAGCGTCGCACTCGCGTCCGAAATACGAGAGCGCTCATAGCAGTAGTGACCTTTTGTGTGCTGTTGTCCGGAGTTGGTGTGACTGTTGGTTTGTTTGATCATGGCGCCATTGATGTGGTGGCGGTTGTAAATAATCGTAATGAAAAAATTAGTCGTGGTGAAGTGCGTGATGCAAATGGACAGACTGTTACTAATAGCGTCCCGGTACAAATTGATGGTTCAGGTTTACATGTGGCAGATCCTTCGACAGCGGTCACTCCTACTCCCATGCCTCTACCTGAAACAACAATACCAGCCGAAGTGGCTGGTACGAGTACTGCAACATCAACTGCTGCTACCTCTTCTGAGTCTACTACGCGGGATCCTGCTTTGAAGCCAGCTTTGTAAGTGCTTCCTGACATTTGTCACAACGGCAGCCTTTTGGTTTAATGTGCGTGTTCCAAAACTCCTTACCATAATCATAGGTGAGTTCCTCTCCAACTTTGATTGCACGTTTAGCGAAGATGATAATATGCTCCTCTTTTTCATCAATTTCAGGGTAGCAATTTGGACGACAGGAGTGATTGATATAGCGTGACTCATTTTTCCGATCTTTACCATCAACTACCCAGTTATCATTGAGTTCAAACAGATACTGTCCACCACGACGATTAGCTTCGTCGGTCGAGATTTTTTCGCCCGTATACTCGGTCACGACAGCTCCTTTTTTGAAAGCAACATTGGTAAAAAGTCCGAGTCCGTGAGTGCCGCGTTTAACGGTAAAATTTTTCTGTGTCATAGCGCGAAGCAGTATACCAAATGACATGCAGTGTGACGAATATTTTTATGCTTTCTGTGAACAGGGGACTCTGCGTGTCGAATTTTTGCAGTGATATACTGTTGCCATATGCAACTAGCTCTTTCAAAATATGTTCGTGCCGCAGATTATATCGCCGCTGCCCAAATTTATCTCTGTGATAATTTCCTGCTCCAGGAACCACTAAAACCAGAACACATCAAACCGCGTCTCCTTGGTCATTGGGGGACCTGCCCTGGTGTTAATTTTGTGTATGCACACTTAAATCGTGCCATTATTGCGCATGATCTCGAGATGCTTTTTTTGTTAGGGCCAGGTCATGGATTTCCCGCGATTCAAGCCAACTTATTCCTCGAAGGAACACTTTCAAAATATTATGAAAACGTACCTCGTTCAGGCGCGGGGTTGGGGGAACTGGCGTCAAAATTTAGTTGGCCATATGGATTTCCTAGTCACAGTAATCCCGAAGCGCCAGGGGTGATTTTAGAAGGTGGTGAACTCGGATACTCGCTTTCGACCGCTTACGGTGCCGTCCTTGATAATCCAAAGTTAATTGCAGCGGTTGTTGTTGGTGATGGCGAAGCAGAGACTGGTCCGACAGCTACTGCATGGCATTTAAATAAATTGATTGACCCAGCGACAAATGGTGCGGTATTACCAATTCTTCATTTGAACGGGTATAAAATTTCAGGTCCCACAATACTGGGTCGAATGAGTGATGTAGAACTCACCGCGCTCTTTACTGGGTATGGGTATGAACCGCTTATTGTTGATGCCTACGTAGAGGAGGATATTCATACTCGGATGCTTGAGGTTATGGATATGGCGATAAAAAGTATTCAGTTTACCCAGTACATTGCCCGAGAGGGAACTATGACAAAACCACCAAAGTGGCCGATGATTATCTTTCGTAGTCCAAAGGGGTGGCACAGTATCGACTACGTTGGTAAAAAGAAAATCGAAGACAACCATTACTCGCATCAGGTAATCGCTGAGGAGTGTCGTACCAATCCCACTCAGTTGGCGCAGGTAGAAGCCTGGCTGCGTTCATACAATATTAACGAAATTTTTGATGGTGCTAACTTTGATGCCGACATTGAGGCACTAATTCCAGCTCCCAATCGTCGTATGGGGGATTCAACCCATGCGCTCGGTGGTGCACCTCATTACAAACCGCTCCAGCTCCCGCCGCTTACTGACTATGCCGCCAAAGCTACCTGTAATTTGAATGATCCAATCTGTGGGATGGAAAGCAGTATGGAAAAAGTCGGCGCGTACTATCGTGATGTCATGACATTAAATGAACGTGAACGTAATGTTCGTCTAATGTCTCCAGACGAAACATATTCAAACAAAATGCAAGCTGTGTTTGAAGTAACGAAGCGGGCGTTCCAGTGGCCCCTCAAAGAGTGGGACCTCGATATAGCACGTGATGGGCGAGTCCTTGAAATGCTCTCTGAGCACAGTCTTCAGGGTATGCTGCAGGGATATGTGCTTACAGGTCGTCATGGTGTGTTTGTATCCTATGAAGCGTTTATGCAGATTGTGGCGAGCATGGCCGACCAGTATGCAAAATTTCTTAAAGTAGCTCGGACCGTGAAATGGCGCGGAGTGATTCCATCACTTAACTATATTTTAACTTCTACTGGTTGGCGTCAGGAACATAACGGTTTCTCACATCAGAACCCAGGGTTTATTGATGGAGTCTTGCAGCGGCAGGGAGGCTTCACCAACGTGTATTTCCCGGCTGACGCCAACATGGCACTCGCGACCTTTGATCGCATGCTTCGCTCCACTCAGGAAATTAACGTTATGGTATGTGAAAAGCGTCCACTCCCAATCTGGCGTAGTCAGGCCGAGGCAGAACAGGACGTAGCTGCTGGTGTGTCGATATGGGAGTTTGCAAGTGACGACGATCCGCATATGGTGTTTGCGTCAGCGGGAGATTACCCGACTCAGGAAGTGCTTGCTGCCATCAGTATCGTTCGTTCAGTTATTCCCGCGTTTCGCATGCGTTATGTAAATATTGCTGCCCTGTCAGCGCTCGGCTTTGGTACCTCGCACGCCCGTATTCTTCGTCATAATTTTGATGATTACTTTACCGAGGATAAACCGGTACGAATTAACTTCCACGGCTACCCACAAACAATCAAACAAATTCTGTTTGATTACGGTGGAGATTCCGCCCGTTTTACAGTACATGGGTATGAGGAGAGTGGTTCGACTACGTCACCTTTTGACATGATGGTACGAAATCATGTTGATCGTTACCATCTTGCTATGGAAGCATTTGCCATAGCAGAAGATCAATCAGTAATTACTGCGAGTGAGGCACGCGATTTGAAAGAATTGCATCTTGGCAAACTTCGTGATCATCAGGCTTATATCATTGAACATGGTGATGACCCTATTGAAATAACCAACTGGTCATGGCATTCACGCTCCTTATAAACCCTGGTAGCTCTTCAAAGAAATACTCGCTAGTCCAGGATGGGCGAGTGGTGAGTAGTATGCGTTTTGAACGGAGTGGTGACCGGTATGAAATCTGCGTCGAGCAAGACGGGGTGCAACAAAAGTGTGAAGGTATTTCAGGTGAAGCATTTACGGCGTCACTTCGTCAGCTCCTCGATCAGCTTGCCGCGAGTAAGGTCATTAGTAACCTGCAAGAGATTGAAACGGTCGGTATTCGAATAGTGGCACCCGGAACGTTTTTCCAAAAACACCATATTGTAGATGGAATCTTTATGCACCGTTTACGTGAACGGGAACCTGCGGCACCACTCCATATTCCACATACGTTGGCTGAACTTGAAGTGGTACAGCTTGAACTACCTCATGCCAAAATAGTTGCAGTTTCTGATAGTGCCTTCCACGCGTCACTCCCAACATGGGCACGTGATTATAGTATTGATGCAAAAGACACTACTGATTTCGATATTCACCGATTTGGGTACCATGGCATTTCCGTCGCTTCACTCATGGCAATACTGGGTAGTCGTGCCGAGCCGGTTCCGTCTCGTTTGATAATTGCACATATCGGGAGTGGGGTAAGTATGACAGCACTTCGTAATGGCGTCAGTATTGATACCACCATGGGATTTGCTCCTGACAGCGGCCTTGTTATGGGGACGCGAACCGGAGACAGCGATGGTGGGATGCTTCTCGAACTCATGCGGGTAAAAAACATGCGATTATTTGATACCCTTACTTATATCCAAGGTCGCGGGGGGCTTAAAGGTCTTACTGGCGAAAGTGATTTTAGACAACTGCTCGAACATGTAACACAGGAAGAACCGGTTGCTGTCGCTGCCCTCAAGCATTTTGTGTACCGGTTTCAAAAACAATTGGGTGCGTATGCGACTGCACTCGGGGGTATTGATCGTATTATTTTAACTGCCACAGCAGCTGAACGTAGTCCACTTTTGCGGGCACATCTCATGGCTGGTCTCGAATGGTTCGGCGTCATTCTTGATTCCACTGCAAATGAAATACTGATCCAGCATGATGGCGTAATTACGACTGTTGATAGTTCAATTCAGGTTGAAGTTATTCGGACTCAGGAATTGCAAGAAATGTTGCGCGTGACAACGAGTGAGACAGAATCGGTTATCGCCCCCGGGCTCCTAGAATGAGGCTTAGGTCAGTGGTGTTGACGTGTCCGTCACCCGATACGTCACCGTGGGTATCTTGAGTGGCTAGATACAGCATAAAGACGCTAATATCTCCAAGATTAGTTTGTCCATCATGATTGAGATCTGTGCGTGCGTAGTTTGGGGTAACTGTCACGACTGCGTTCGTGTTGTGTGAGTCCACAGTATGGAGGTCTTCTGGTATGACGGTAAATACTGAGTCAATTGGTGTAGATAGTTGCGCATCAGTACCAAATCCATCATGTTGAAGAATTCGGGCATTTTGCAAGACGAGATGAGCTGGTCCAGCTGTCAGTGCACGGAAAGTGACGGTAATTAAACTACCTGTTCCCGTAAAACCGCCGGTACGAGTTGTGCCTCCCGTAAAATTGATTGTACCGGCCCCTTGGCTAAACCAAGGTTCCTCAGTCCAAAGGTCAGCGATGCTGGTATTGTAATCAATTTTCTCAATTCCTAATACCGCTTGATCAAAGGTAATCATACCAGTAAAGGCATTAACGGGGAGTGCTGAAGAAACAAGTACTGATATGGTAAAGGTTTGGCCGGGGGTGGTAGTAAGTTCCGTTGGGTCAATTGTCATAGCAGCTTCACGAGACGAGAAATTAGTGAGCATGACGGTACTCAGTGCCGCCAATCCAATAATGACGCTCGCTACCAAAGTGAGGGGGAGGATGCTGCCACGATTTGAGAAACGGAGTGATTGCATGGTCAGTACAGTATGACACAATATAGATTACGGTATGACAACTTTATTACTCCTGTTGGTGACTACGTGTTTTGTACTATTTCAAAGTTGGTTTGGGGTACCATCTGAATCGTCAGCTCATACACCGGTAGTCATGACTGTTTTCCCGGCAACGACAACAGCAAAAGTGACGCGGGTGATTGATGGTGATACGGTTGCCGTTCAGTTATCCGACGGTACCAATGTGCATGTCCGCTATATTGGCATAAATACTCCCGAAATCTATCCCTCGGTCGAATGTGGTGGTAATGAGGCGTCTGCTAGAAATAGTGCATTGGTGGCAGGCAAGACCGTGACACTCATCTCTGGTTCTGGCCGTTATGATACGTACGGTAGACGTTTAGCATATGTATATGTAAACGGACTTTCGGTGAACGAAATCTTGCTACGTGAAGGTTTGGCCGAACTGATGATGATTCCGCCAAATACCGAGTATCGTACGCAATTTGAAATAATAGAGGCATCAGCACGTAGTAAGAAAGTGGGTATCTGGCGTTGTCCTGAAAGGTCGGTAACTCATTGAGGTCTTGGTACTGCCAAGTTTGTTCTTGCATATAGTGCATAACATATATAGTATTCTTACTATATATGAAGAAATCGATAGATTCACTAACGACGATTCGTACCCTCCATATTATCGGTCATCAGATTGATAGTATTTTTGATCGTTTACTGCAGGCAGAATTTGGATTAACGCTCTCACGCTTTCGTATTCTCCTTCCGCTCATAGAGCTGGGTCCGGCAACTCAGTCTGATGTAGCCCGTTTCAATTTTGTGACAGAAGCGTCGATTGGAAGACAGGTACGGTTGCTGGCCGAAGCGGGTTACTTGAAGCAGGTGCCATGTAAAGTTGATGCCCGTAAATGTTATTTAACGCTCACGAAAAAAACCGAGCTGTTGCTTCCAAAAATAATGCAGAGCTTGAGTGAGGAAATGAGTGTCCTATATGGAGATGTAACCGCCGCTGAGTTTGCTGCGCTCGATATACTGCTTGGTAAATTATTGAAACTGGGTAGTGCCAGCACAACTGATACTGTTATCTGTACTGCTTAATTGTAATTATGTTTTCAAAAATCACAAAGTTTTTTATGGCCAAAAAATGGCTGCTTATTATTCTGGTCCTTGCACTCGGTGGCGGTGGATACTATTTCTATAAAGCCAAAGCAACAACAGCGGCCACACCAACCTATGCGGTAGTTGGTACGGTATCAAAAGGTGAGGTTTCATCGGGCATTGTCACAACTGGTACAATTGCAGCGGCGCAGAAGTTGAGTCTCGATGTCTATAAACAATCTCGTCGCATCGTAGCAGTGAATGTAAAAAATGCAGGACATGTAGCTGCGGGAACCATTCTCTACTCGTTTGATAAAAGTGGCGCGTATGTTGATGTTCAGGCGTCACAGGTGGCAATCGCACAAGCGCAGCTCGATCTTGCAACAGCACAGGCAAATTACACTGATCCGAATACAACACTTCGGACGCTTCAAAATAATCTTGTAACGTATCATACAGATATCGTTGACGCGGAAAAGAGTCTTGAACAAGCCAAGCGCGATTTTTATAATGCCAATTTGAGTGTTGAATCAGGTAATTCGCTTACCAAAGACAAACATCGTCCGACTCTTTCCGGTGTCTATAACGGTACCGCTGTTGGTTCATATCGTATTAAAGTGTATGGTTCGCTGGCTGATTCTGGATATTCATACAATGTAACCGGCCTCGAGTCAGGGACACAATCGGTACTCAATGTGGCAACACCAGTTGGTACACAGGGACTAAAAATCATCTTCCCGTCTGACATTCGTTCCGGTGATGAATGGGTTGTATCAGTACCAAATACTGCTGCCTCTGAATATATAAAAAACAAAGAGACATATGATACAGCAGTACGTACGTTGAATGAAAAAATTACTAGTGCCAATGTATCGATTGCCAATACTGAAACTGATATCAAGAAACAATCGCAAACTGATGCAACTCCGTATCGTGACCTCGGTGTTACTAAAGCCGAGGCAACGCTCGCTGCCAACCGCCAACAATTATCACAGCACTTTGATGTGGTCAAAGAACAGGACATCATTGCTCCATTTGCCGGAACGGTTGAGGGGATTGAAAACGTTGTTGTTGGAGCCTCACCAACTGGCGCAACAAATGATTCTATTTCTCTCGGTACACTAATTTCGGATCAGTTTCTGGTTAATTTTTCATTAAATGCAGTTGATGTTGCCAAGGTGGCGGTGGGGCAGCGTGTCATTGTGAAAGTTACCTCGTTTCCGAGTGCACAGCCAATTGAAGCAGCAATAACCCAAATTAGTTCGTTGCCTGAGAGTTCTGGTGTTGCTCAGTATGCAGTACAGGCATTGATCACTCAGTCTTCTTCTAGTCCGCTTACACTCCGTGAAGGATTGCTTGCAGATGTAGAAGTCGTGGACCGTAATGTGGCAGATGCAGTTCGGATTCCTGTTTCAGCGCTATCGTATGAAAATGGGAAGCCAACAGTGCAAGTGATTGGCGACCTTAGTGCTGATCAGAAAACGACCCTCGATAAAATGGGTGTGATTAAATCTGTCTCCGGTAGCTTTCCAAGTTATGCCGTTCCGGTTGAAGTCGGTATTGTCGGCGCATTTTATGCCGAAATTAAAAGTGGTCTAAAAGAGGGGGATCATATTATTGTGTCAAAGACAGACAATGCTGCGAGCGTCGTGCAACAAAATGGTTTTGGTCCAGGTGCTCGTCGTGCCACAACGGGGGCGAGTGCAACCGCACGAAGTAGTAGTACCTCCGGTGGCGCTGCCTCCGCTGCAAACTAATGAGTATTTCAGCATATGACTACTCCTGTCCCACTGATTGAACTCCGTCACTTAAACAAAAGCTACAAGCTCGGCACTGAGGTGACGGTACCTGTACTACGTGATGTAAATCTCGTCATTAACCCTGGCGAGATGGTGGCTATTCTCGGTCCATCAGGATCGGGAAAATCAACCCTGATGAATATGATTGGGTGTCTCGACGTGCCAACAGATGGTGAGTATTATTTTGCGGGTCAGGAAATCAGTAAGCTCTCGAGTGATGAATTGGCACAACTTCGTTCCCAAGATATCAGTTTCATTTTTCAGTCATTCCATCTCCTTAGCGGGAAAACAGTGTTTCAAAATGTGATGCTTCCACTCTTATATCAGCGCTCGTTTGTCGGTAGCAAATCGGAGGCAGTTAAAGTCGCTCTACGGGCGGCTCAGCTCGAAGAAGCGCAGTGGTATAAACAGCCGGGGTTGCTGTCGGGTGGACAGCGACAACGAGTAGCAATTGCTCGTGCTTTGGTTGCTGGACCACGTCTCTTGTTGGCCGATGAGCCAACGGGTAATCTCGATTCAAAAACTGGGGTGAATGTGATTCAGGAACTGAAAACCCTAAATCGCGAGATGGGTACAACAGTTGTGGTTGTGACGCATGATGAAAAATTAGCCACTATGGTCGATCGTGTTATTACCATTACTGACGGTGTTGTCACATAACATATGAATTTTTTCTACATTTTAGAAGAAGCAATTCAAGCGCTCCGCAGTAATGTGCTGCGTTCACTTTTAACCATTGTTGGTATCGTGGTTGGTATCTTTTCGGTAACGATGATGTTGGCACTCGGAGCAGGACTCACCAGTAACATTTTAAATACGTTTAATTCATTTATTACGGGTGATATTACGGTAACGGGTACGCTAACACTCGATGATCTCGCCTGGACCAAAGAACAGTCGTATGTAAAAGCGGTACTGGTTAGTACACAAATTAGAAATGCTTCAGTGACCGCCCTCGGGAGTTCGTTTTCGCCGACGATTGAATATGCGGTGGGGGATTACCAGACCGTAGCTCACCCAAAATTAGTCAGTGGCACGTTGTTCGACTTTAATGATACAAATTTTAGTGAACCTGTCGCTATTGTTGACCAAGGTTTTTTGACAGCCGTCCAGACATTGACCAATTCGTCAGTTGCATCCAGTACGATAACTATCGGTGGTCAGATTTATAAAATTGTCGCAGTTGTGGAGGGTGGTACTGGTGGTTTTGGTCGTCGCGGTGACGGAACTATTATCGTCCCGTATCGCGCAGCTGTTGGAGTCCTGACAAACTCTACAGGATTTACAGGAATGGCAATCAGTTTGGCTGATCAGTCATATTATGAAATTGCTGGTAAGCATGTTCTCGAAGCACTAAACGTCTCGCGTGGTGTGGTCAAAGATAGTGAAGATGAATTTGCTGTAACAACCGCCCAAGATGCGATTAAAAATGCTCAGTCAACTACCTCGATGTTAAGTATCTTTCTCGCGTTAATTGGCGGTATTGCCTTGTTTGTGGGAGGTATTGGTACCATGAATATGATGCTCACGACCGTCACCGAACGGACCAAAGAAATTGGGTTACGCAAAGCCATTGGTGCACGTGATCGTGATGTGCTGCTACAGATCCTGACCGAATCAGTGATGTTAACGGTCATTGGTGGAGCGGTGGGTATTCTCTTAACCTATGCGGTGTCTAGTGTAGCCAACAAGTTTCTCATTGCCAGCAGTTCTCCGATCAGTCTCCAGTTGTCGTTTCAGGTAGTTGTGCTCGCTACGGTTGTCTCGTTTATTGTCGGTGTCGTATTCGGTATTTACCCAGCCCGAAATGCCTCAAAACTACAGCCTGTTGATGCTCTCCGTGCAGATTAGAAGGGGAACGAGAGGTATTGATTATATATAAAATTGTGGTATTATCCACAACAGGAAAAGGCGCCATTTCGGCGTTTTTTGGTCTTTAACAAGGGGTAATCCCATGCTCAACATACTCCTCGACTACCTGATTCGGTGGCCACTGCTGTTGTTGTTCCGCCTTTTGGTGGCCTACCACTACAAGGTACGCACAAACAACAAGGCGTCGCTCCGTGGTTTCCGCGGCGGCATCATTGCCTTTGGCCATTCGGCCCTCTCAGATCCGGTCATTACGACCAGTCAGATCTGGCCGTGGGCTAAACCGCGACCGGTCGTCTATAGCGGTCAGTACAATACCTACCCGTGGCTGATGAAACTGGTGCGGGCGTTCCCGATCAACTCTCCCAAAGATGGGAATGGTGATTGGCAACGTCGCAAGATTGCGCAACAACTCGAGGCAGTGCGAACTGCCTTAGCCTCCGGCGACAACATTATGATTTCGCCAGCTGGTCAGATCAAAACTGGCCTTAAGGAAAAACTCGGGCAGAAATCTGGTGTGCGTGATCTGGTGATGTCGAATCCGGGTGCGCCGCTGATGCTTATTCGCATCCGTGGTCTCCATGGTTCAATTTTCTCCAAGTACTTTACCGGTACCGGAGATTTGCCCTCGGGCAAACACATGCTGCAACTGATTCGGCAGAACTGGAAAACATTCCTGCTGCCGTTCAATCGTACGGTCGTCGATCTCGATTTCGAACGGATCGACACTGTGCCGGCCGAAGTCATGGAGTCGGTTGGGACGTTCAATGCCTGGCTCGAAGCCTGGTACAACGCGGTCCCGGATCAGCTGATTCCTGGTCGTGGTGGTGATTCGTTTAAGACAGATTTTGTTTACGGTGCCGCAAGCACCAGTGACGAAATCCCAATTAACGAATTGGTGTTTGGTCGTGTCAAGCAACTGCTGCAAGCCGAGTTTAAAATCGAACCAACGGCAATTACGCTTACGTCGGATCTCGAAACTCTCGGGATCGACTCACAGAGCCAGGCGATTTTGCCGCTTTTAGTGGCAGATGCGTTTGGTGTAAACGTGCCCGAAACGACCGTTCTCGATATCGTGCGTGATGTGGTTGTGGCGGCTCAGGGTTCGCTCGGAGACGCTGCGTCGAAAGAGGTTATGTCTGTGGTTACCCCACCCGCGTGGCTTGAATCGAATCGTCCGGTGCCTATGTGGATTCCGGAATCGAAATCGCTGGTCCATGCGTTTCTCTTGACCCGAGATCGGGTTGGGGCCACGGCTATGGCTTGTGGTGGTACCAATGCCCTTGGTGTCGATGAAGTCCGGACCTATCGTGAAAAATTGGCTAGGGCAATGTTGATTGCTGACCACATCAAACGTCTTCCTGGCGAATATATCGGTGTGATGTTGCCGGCGACTGTCGCCGCTGACGTTACTATTCTTGCGATTATGCTTACGGGCAAAGTCGCCGTTCCGTTCAACTGGACAGCGGGTGCAACCGCCCTCGACCAGGCGATCAGAACCTCGGATGTGCAGGTCATTATTTCGTCAGACATGTTCCTGACCCAGGTACAAGCCTCGTTTACGGAACAAACGATGGAGAAAATGGTGACGCTCGAAAGCTTGCTCTCGGGTTCGCTTGGGGCGAAGGTCGGTACGCTCGCGCGACTGATCAAATGCCGTCTTTTGGCACGTTTTCCTGCTGCCACCATCCGCGCCTTCTATCCGTATACGATGGACGACGAGGATACGGCGGTTGTACTCTTCACCTCGGGGTCGGAGACTGCACCAAAAGGGGTTCCGTTGTCGCATCGTAACGTGATGGCGTGTGTGAAAGGTGCACTTTCCGCAATTGACGGAAAACCAAATGAAGTGATGTTGGCGTTTTTGCCCGGCTTCCATAGCTTTGGCTTCTCCATGGAGATGATGCTCTGTGCGACGACGGGAGTAAAAATTGCCTTTGAGCCTGATCCGAAACGCTACCGCAGACTCGCGGCAGCGGCCGAGAAATGGCAGGCAACGCTGATTCCGGGAACGCCTGATTTCATTGCGGGAATTCTCCATGTAGCTGCAAATCCCGTCCAGCAGTTTAAAACTGTGCGGGCGGTACTGACCGGCGCGCAAAAGGCGCCTGATGTGCTCAAAAAACGCATAGCCGAACTCGGCAAAGACTACTTTGAAGGGTACGGTATTACCGAAACGGCACCCTTGGTGTCCGTCACTCGGCCGGGCGAAACCCCGGTTGGTGTCGGTAAACCAATTGTTGGGGTGACAATTGTGATTGTCGGTATCGAGCCAGACGAAAGCGGCGTCTACGGACGTCGGGCGACTGGCGAAGAAGGTCGGATCTTTGTTGCTGGCGACACGGTGTTTGGTGGCTACATGGCCGGCGTGCAAGATCCTTTTGTGATGTTGGATGGCGTTCGGTACTACAATACCGGTGACCTCGGTTATCTCGATACAGCAGGCAACTTGACCATTTCGGGTCGCCTGAAACGCTTCATCAAGGTGGCCGGGGAGATGGTATCGCTACCCGCGGCCGAGGACCCGCTCGTGTCACATTGGCCTTCAGACGAAAAAGGGCCGGTGGTCGCGATCGACGGTGTGGAAAATCCTGACGGTGGTGCTGGTATCATCTGCCTCTATACGGCAGACGCTCGTGTCACTCTGGCCGAAGCCCACACGGTCCTGCGGGCCGCTGGCGTGGTGGGTCGGGCATGGCCGAGGTACCTAAAATTAGTGCCTGAGATTCCGCTCTTGGGCACTGGCAAGGTAAACTATCGTGCCCTACCGTCGCCTGCAAGTGTGGCAGAAGAAAGTGAAGCAACTGCTGCGTAAACAACGCAAGCCCGCGATGATTATCATGGCGGGCTTTTTTTAATAAGTAATATAAATGTGTTTCAACCGGCCTGATAGATAGGGACATACACTTTTATTTAGTATGCAACTTATAATCTATTTTTTTATGGCAGACACAATTATCACCAATACTCCAGGTACCAGTAATGATGGTGGTTCAGCCGGTTGGATCGTGGCGCTGGTTATCGTACTGGTTGTCATTGTAGGTGGGGTGCTCGCATACCAAAAGGGCTATTTCCATTCAGCTAAAGATTCCACTACAAATATCCAAGTCACCATTCCAAACCCCATCACTCCAGCCCCAACCAACTAAACAACTGATCGTATAGTTGCGTCGAGGAGTAATTTTCCGATGAAAAACCCCAAGCTAATGGCTTGGGGTTTGTAATTTTAGGTGTATACGTTCTAGTTCAAGTCTCGGATGGTTATTTCTTCTTCTTTTTCTTTACTACCTTTAGTTCTTCAATTAACACACCAAAATCCTTTTGTCGTTCAGTGACGGTGTTATCTTGGAGCATCCAGAAATAGGTCTGGGGAAAGGCCTCGATAAATTCGTAATCGTGACTGACGAGTAGTATTGTCCCTTCGAAATCGTTACACGCTTCAAGGAGTACTTCCCAGGTCACTTCATCAATATGGTTTGTCGGTTCGTCGAGGATGAGGAGGTCGGGTTTGGTGCCGAATACGACTGCAAACCGCAGACGCATCCGTTCGCCACCAGACAGGATTTCGGTAGGGGACTTCATGCGACCACTATCAAATTTCATGGCACCGAGCACACTAATAGCGGCGTCTTCCGGCAGGTTGAGTGCGTCTTCGATCAAGGACAGCGCACTCTTCTCTGGTGGAAATTCAGCGTGCTGGTCAAAGTAGGCAACTTTGATATTTGGCGCAACGGTGACTCGACCGGTGCGCAAAGGGAGTTCACCGAGGAGACATTTGAGGAATGTTGATTTGCCTGCACCATTGCGCCCGAGAAGGACGACTTTGGCGCCAGACCGTAGCTCGAGACTGGTGTCTTCAAAAATAGTGGGTCCGTCTCCATACCCAAAACTACCGTTCTCGATACGAATCAGTAATTTGCCAGTATGTAGTCCGTCGCCAGTTTTGCCTAAATTGATTTTGGTTTTGGTGTCACCGGGGCGATTGTTTTGTTTGTGGGATGCCTTGAGTTCTTCTAGTTCAGCTTTGCGTTTATGGTACATGGCGGTATCTTTACCGATGAGCGCTTTTTGCTTTAAAATCACCATTGATTTAGTGAGGTCGCGAATCCGTTTACTCTCGGCATCATACGCTCGCTGCAGGCCGCCGATTCGTTGCATTTTGGCTTCAATGTATTCGGAATACCCGCCAGCAGACAGGTGGAGAGTACCTTGCGCAATCTCGCCAATTTTGCTCGCGAGTGAGTCAATCAGCAGCCGATCGTGTGAGACGAAAATAATCCCCCCGGGGAATGCTGCCAACTGGTCGATGAGTGCGAGACGACTAATGATATCGAGGTGATTTTCCGGTTCGTCGAGGAGGAGGTAGTCGGGATTTTGAGCGAGCGCCACCGCGAGCGCAAGCACCTTTTGTTGTCCGCCAGACAAACTTCCGCAAGTGACGTCGCCCTCTTTTGGCTGCCGATAGCCGAGACCCTCGGCAATTTTGTAGACGCGCGCGGTTAATTGGACGCTCGTTAGTTTCGTAATGTAGGCGAGCGTTGGCATATCGTAATACTCACTTGAAAATTCCTGTGCCACATACGCAAACCGGGTGTGTCCCTCGGTCTGGACGAGACCTGAATCTACTTGCAGTTCACCCGCGACGATTTTCATGAGTGTCGATTTGCCTGCACCGTTTTCGCCAAACAAACACAGTCGTTCGTTTTGCGTACACACAAAACTCACCCCATCTAAAATGGTTTTGCCGTCGACCGAATACACGATCTTCTTCACCGAGAGCGTTTTTTGCATGAGGGGATTATAGCAGTTTAGGAGATACCGGGGAATGTAAAAGCCTCACGAGTATCTCGTGAGGCTACGTTTATTGTTGGTCGTGTACCTGTGCATCTATTCTTTCACAAAGTACCCCCAAAATTCCACCTGTTCTTCCTCAGTCAGAGGCAAACAGCGACGTGGCTCGAGGCCCTTTGGGCATTCAATATGGTGAAAAGGCGTAAAGTCGATGCTCATCGCGGAAAAACCATTGTGGTGAGCAAAATCAACATCCTTGCGGACCATAGTCGCTAGGCTGCGGATGCTGCTGGCGCCTGTGGCACCAAGTACGTCTGCTGTTTTGTATTCAAAGAAGTTCTTGCCAGTGCGGTAGACTCGGATATTTCCAATTCGTTCAGCCATGCTGTCTCTCCATTGCTTTGCGGGTCAAGGTAACTGAAAAAATACTACGTTAAATATTTGACATTGTCAATGTCTGGTATGAACCTTTGTTTGCAGAACCAAAGCGTGTCAAGGAATGCTTCTGTGTATAAAAATCGTAGTTTGCTTTGACACCACATTTTGACCGGGGTACTCTTTTTAGAGTAACGCCGTCGACCGTTACTACCAAACATCGAAAAAGTTTATTCGAGTACTAACGTAAACACACATATGAGTATCGTAGCGTGGATTATCTTAGGAGGTTTGGCAGGATGGATTGGTTCCATGTTTATGGGAACAGACGCAGCACAAGGAATCTTCCTCAATATCATCGTAGGCATTGTTGGAGCATTTGTGGGAGGTATGGTCTTCCGCTTCTTTGGTTCCGCCGGAGTCACCGGTTTTAACTTCTATAGTCTGCTGGTTGCAATTGTTGGTTCAATCGTCTTCCTCTGGCTCTTGAAACTGGTGCGAGCCTAAACGAGTAATGGTAAATAAACGTTCAATGATAATTATGTAACGAAACGACAGATACCATACATCTACTTAGTACGTAGAGAGAAAAACAGCTTACCAGCAGTAACCGCCTATCTTTATGATTACACCATCAAGAAACGGAGTTATGCGAGGGGGTGCTATACGGTATCGATTGTATTCCCGACCTGTTGAAAATAGTGCCGTGATACAAGAAGAGGAGCGCGGCAGCGCCGCCGGACTATTGCAATACCATGTCAGTGAAATACTTGACCCGGTCGTACGGCATCGTATTATGCAATTATCAGTCCTTGAAATTATCAGCTAATAATTTCTGCTTCGTATGCTCAATTATTTCATGGCGATTCCACTGTTTGTGTTCAGCGTTTTCGGGTATGCGACACAGACAGTTTGTACAGAATGTATGACCCCAACCAGCAATTTAACTTCTATTAGTAACGTTGAAACAAGAGAACGTCAAAACGCAGCCGCCGCCACAGCCAGTGCTGAAGCCTTTGCCGAACGGGTGGCGACGCTAGAACAGCTCACCGAATCAAGCACTCTCAGTACCACCGATGCTGTAGTATTACGCAGTACCATTACCGATCGATTTCATGAGGCCTTTACAGTAATAACGCACCTAGAAGAGTCTGGTCGTTTCGCTGACGCCGTCCCAGCTCGCGAAATTATGCAGGTATCGATTGATAACTACATGCACACTGCCCCTGAAAGTACACCTGAAATTACCCGTGACCTTGAAACGTTTAGTAAGTTTATGACCGAGACACTAATCGACCGTTCGGTTAAAGCGACATTATAAGTGTACAATAATAGACATGCAAAAAGCACTCATACCCGGGTGCTTTTTCAGTAGGGGTCAATGGTATGGCTGTGTGAACTGAATCCATAAGAGATATAGGCTAGTGAGGTTCTGGATAATGAGGAGGGGGATCCCAATCAAAAAATACCATTTTCGCGTTTTGTGTCGGAGGGTGAACATGCCTGCGTAGACACCGATACTTCCAAAAGCTGCAGCGAGGAAAAACAACACTCCCTCTGGTATTCGTTCAGTCGCACCACCCTTAATCGAACGACGTTTGTCGTCTGCCATGACGATAAAGGCAACGAGGTTAATGAGGGCGAGGACGCCAATAATGGGGTAGGTGAGGGGCATGTGACTATATGGTAGCATTGTGAGTGGTGAAGTTGTGAATGAATCAGGGTGTCCAAGTAACCAATGAAAAAGCCCCACGAGTTTGAAGTCGCAGGACTTCCTCGAGGGGCTTGTGGTTCAGTTATGCTCGCATGCGAGCTTCTTTGTGTTCGCGATACCGCTGGATAAAGACTGGGATGTCATCCACATGTATACGCAGCGAGTGGTAGTCAAATGGATTGCCTTCTACCCTCAGTCCCTCGGCAAGGTTGGGATACCCATCGATCCTGCCATGGACGTAGCGAGAGCCGTATTGGCATTGTTGTCCCATTTCGTTTCGGGACAGATCGCCGAAGCAAACGTATTCACTTGCGTCTTCACCATGGGGAGCGTAGGCGATCATTCGGGATTCGCGAATCAACGTCCTCGCCGTTTCGAAATCGAAAAGGTGGGGTCGTGACTTGAAGTCAGCGATCACCTCGAGAGCAGAGTATCTCTGGAGCATTTGAGGGAAAGCCCTCAGCATGCCGAGTAGTTCGTCTGTGTTGCGGGCGTTGTCGGCAGTCGGAGTACGCTCAAGTTCACTTCGAAAATACCCCCTTGCTTCGCTGGCCCGGATTTTCCCGATGCCAGTATCGATAAACGGATCCTCGTGCGCCATTGAAAAGACCTTTCATGTAGGTTTGAATCAAACAATATAATACACTATTTATTGAAAAAGTCAATGTTTTGGTT
Source organism: Candidatus Kaiserbacteria bacterium (assembly GCA_031423775.1). Lineage (GTDB taxonomy): Bacteria > Patescibacteriota > Minisyncoccia > Phycocordibacterales > UBA918 > OLB19. The sequence continues at coordinate 25,333 of JANPGF010000071.1, forward strand.
CAATTCTAACTCGTATTGTTGAAATGAGGTAGGAACCCCCGAGTGATGAGCTCGGGGGTTTTGCTGTTTTTCTTCTGTCTCACGGTCATCCGGTACAGGCGGATTGGAGCGTACCAATCTTGGTGAAGATTTCGTTGAAGATTCTTTCGAACTCGATAGTTTGATTGGCCTGATAGCTGTTCGCTGCTTGGCTTGCTGGTAGGATGTTTTCTTCAACGTACTCTTTTACATCGCTGTCACCAATTGAAATGGTATACACGAGAACGTCATCAGGTATCAAACTGGCGAGCAACACATCGGTGAAGCTGGTACTTGGCGTACCGTTTGTGATAAAGACCAGTACTTTATAATCGGCCGTGTTCTTATTTAGTTCAGCGACAGCTGTCCGAATGCCAAGTTCGGGAATAGTCTCGCGTAGTTGTGTTGCGCTCCCAAGCAGGAGCGCTTTCGTAAACAGGTCACCTCTTACACCGGCAGCTAATTCAATATCTACCGTCGGGTTGGTGCGGACACCGCCCCACGGCAAGTATTCGATAGAAACCGGAGTACAGTATTGGTTTTCGTAGTTCGACAGGACGTTCGAGAGAGCCGTAATCTCCATCTCGTTATGACTCGGCTCTTTGTATTTGGTGAACATGCTGAAGCTTTGATCTGATGCAATGATCACATAGATTCGATCGTCAGCAAAAACCGGCGTTACCTTACCTGCAGTCAAAGAACAGACTACAAGCAACAGGATACATATCCAGTGCCGCAAGATACTTTTAGACATCACAGTCCCTTTCATCAAAGAAAGTGAGTCCTCCCACTTAGCACAATAGAGGAAAAGGGGCGGGGTGTAAATAGGTGAGTGGGATTAGTTTACGATTGAAAAAATAGTGTTTTAAGGCTGGATAGTGAATAAATATTGTCTATATAAAAAGCCCCGCGAGTGTGTCGCGAGGCCCGTTGTTCTGTGTGCGTAGGTTACTCAGGATCGCATGCCCCACAGCGGACGCATGAGGGAAGTGATCGCTTCGCGGAGTGCACTCAGGTGCGCTCGACGTTCGGAGTGTATCTCTAGCTGACCGCTTTTTTCAGCGATGACTGCGAACGAATCCTTCGGGGGGATAAAATTGTCCTCCTTGCGGTAGTAGTTGCGAGGCTTCTGACCGTCGGGCAGGGTCTCGTTATAGCTTCCGCTGAGACCGTACCACCAATCACCGCACTTAATGTAATTGGGCAATTGTTGGGTGATTGGGATCGCTGCGAACGTCACGTGTTCGCGATCGGTATAGTCTTCGAGAAGCACCATCATCATCCCGCCCTCTAGGCTGAGGACGTTGGTTCCTTCGAATTGTCCGTTTGCAAAAATAACAGCTTTCATCTGGTCTCTCCTGCGGGTGAACTTTCGTAAAATAAGATAGCATAAAAAATAGCATTTGTCAATATATTTCAATATGCTTTGGTATATAAAACAAGCCCCGGTGCGAATATTCGCACCGGGGCTTTCTTTATAATTTTACGTTATGGGGTACGCCCAGCTTCTCCCAATAGAGGGCTAGCGCTTTGCGATGGATAGGCCAGCATAGTTGACGCGTATCATCAGGGAATAGTACGTCACGTTCAAGGACTTCGGTCGAAGGAACAAATGGCGCAATATGGTAAACGCCTTCCACATAACCCACAACGATAACCTGCGTCCGGGTAGAACTGTTATCTGTCAGGATGTGTTTAGGGCACTCATCGTCGACGTCTTTGTAGCGGCAGACAATCTGGATTTCTTCGGCTGCCTCGCGACACGCGGCCGCTTCCCAAGTTTCGCCTTTCATGACGTATCCGCTTACGAGTGCCCATTCACCGATGTTGGGTGCAATCCCGCGTTTTTGAATAAATACACCGTGTGTGCGACCACTTTCGTGGATGCCACAGGGGGCAATCAGTACGGCAACCGCTACCGAGTTCATGAAGGTGATATTCCCACAGTGGGCACACTTTAGTCCTTCTGCATTTGAATGTGCGTCGGCCAAGGATTGTCCGCAATAATGACAAAATCCGTACCAGTGTAGTTGCTCCATGAGGAGACTCCTTTTTGATGAGGGTGAAGAACTGCGCTTCGCCTGCATAGTATGACAACCGTGTTCTTTTGTCTATGGCGGGTGAATGTCTCTGACGTAAGTGGGTTGGTGGTAGCCGGGTTGACAGACCGCAGCCTCTTTTGGTATATTCAACCATATGGTTGAACGAAGTATCAATTTAGACAACTTGTTTCAAGCCCTCGCTGATCAAACGCGGCGGGATATTTTGCGCAGGGTAGCGCAGACAGAGTTGTCTATTAGTACACTGGCCGAACCATACAAACTGTCGTTCGCAGCAATTGCAAAACACATCAAGGTACTCGAGGCTGCTAGGTTGATTGTGAAGCGTCGTGAAGGCAAACAGCAGATTGTGAGTATTGTGCCAACGACCATGGCAATTGCCACAACGCATTTAGAGCAGTACGAAAAGATGTGGGCAACCCGCTTTGATGCACTCGAAGATTTATTACGAAATTAAACACTTTTTTATGAACATCATGCAATACACCGTAGAGGGTCGTACGCTCACGCTAGAACGAGTGTTTCCAGCACCGAGACAGCGCGTCTGGGATGCCTTTACTACTCCTGAACTATTTTGTCAGTGGTGGGGTCCAAAGGGCTGGAGTACTGAAGTAAAGTCATTTGATTTCTCTGAAGGCGGTGCCAATCACTACGGCATGAAGTGTAATGACCCACAGCAAACAGATTGGTACGGCAAATACAGTTGGGGCAAGATGGCCTACGAGAAAATTAATCCCATTGAACAAATTATCTATAAAGATTACTTCTTGGACGACCAGGGTGAGGTCCAGGCCGGAATGCCAGTATCAGAATCAGACCTACGGTTTGTTGAAGTGGCCGAAGGTACCAAACTGGTTTGTGTTATCACCTATGAGAACGAGGCGGCCCTGAAGACGGTCGTAGATATGGGAATGTTGCCAGGCATTGCGATGACCTGGGACAATCTCGAAACCTTACTCACTAAATAATACCTCTATGCAAACTCTCACCATTGAACGAACCCTGCATGCTCCAATTGAAAAAGTCTGGGACGCTTTTACCAATCCCGAGGTTCTGAAACTGTGGTATACCCCACAGGGCATGAGTAACGTCTTTATTTCAACCGATGTAAAAATCGGCGGCAAGTTCCGCTACTGTTTCAAACAGAACGATAGTGACGCTGAATTCTGGGGCCGAGGCATCTACGAGAAAATTGATGCGCCAAACTATCTCGCATACCGGGATTCGTTTACTGATGCCGATGGCAACGATGTCGCGCCATCACATTTTGGTATGGTGGGGGATTCGGTCATTGAAACCTTGGTCGAAATTTTC
>JANPGF010000072.1:0-18054 GCA_031423775.1 Candidatus Kaiserbacteria bacterium
GTAATTTCCGTCTTGGAAAGCTTTGGTTGGCCAGGTAAATTGGAATGTACCGTCAGAGACTCGTGTCATTATACCAAGCGGAATAAGCGTATGAGTATCTTTACTGTATACCGAAAGTTTTACTCGAGTAGCTGCACTCACTTCAACTTTTACGGGTACCGGGCCTTGTAGTTGTTCATGGTTTCCTGGAACTGAAAATTTTGCTGTCGGTTTTGGGTTTACACAAACGTCATGGCTGACTATAAATCCAATAGCACAATGAAGGGTCGGCAGATTAGCTGCGGACGAAATAGGTTCAGTTGTTGTTGCAATAAGGGGTTCAAGCACCTGAGCGTTTTGACTGTGTGGTGGCAGTATCCCTGATCCAAATACAAAGGCAAAGCAGACGCCAAACAAAGCCAAGCCCATTCCAATAACTTGAATCGTGGTTATAAAAGCGTATGAAACGAACGTATTACTATGGAGTGATTGCACTTCGGTAACTGCTTCAGGAACACTTAAAAGTGTAGCGACCGGGTGTTTTACAGCTGTTTTGTGAGGGGTGGCAGAGAGTTGTGCGAGCGTAAAATTTCGAACAGTTTTTTTCTTTGACGTGGCACTTGTAGTTTTTTTAGCAACAGAACGACCCACCGGTACTGATACAGGTAAAGTTTTTTTAGTAACTCTTTTTTTTAGTACCTCCCCGGCCACCTTTGGCTCTTTCATATGTACTAGTATACCGCAGCTGTAATGCGAGCACACTTTGTGTGGTGTCTATAACTTTTCTTTAGAGAGTCTGTTGTATTTCACCATCAATGAGCTCGAATAATTCTTCGTAGGGTGTTGATGCTTTTGCAAATAATTTAAGAACACCAAGCTCAGATACTTGCTGCTTTAGTTCAATGTCGTCGCTATTTGAAAATACGATAACTTTTATACTGATTCCATTTTTATGTGCACGAATAGCAGTGAGGAGCTCTAGTCCTGACATGTCTGGCAAATCGAGATCAAGTAGCACTACATCAAAGGCCCGTGCATCAATCGCTTCGAGGGCTGCTTCGGCACTCGCACACGCTACTACTTCGTAGGTGTGTTCACTAAATTTAATGGTTGTAATATCACGAATAAACGCGTCGTCTTCAACAATGAGTACTGAAATCATAGGTATAGTATACAAGAATAAAAACTTACAGCCACACTGCATTGTGTAATTAATAAACTTTTAAATGAAAGCATTGTTACGATAGTACCCCCTTCTTTTTCTTTTTTGCAGAGCCTTCAAAGTATGCTATTTCGTCGCGAATAATCGCAGCTGTTTCAAAGTCGAGAATAGCAACTGCCTCCTCCATTTGCTGGCGTTTTTCTTTCAGGACTTTTGCTGGATTACGTTTATATAGTTCAACGTCAACTTTTAGAAGCGTGTCGACGGTTTCATCATGTTCGGTACGCATTTGATCAGCAATTGATTTAATTTCTTTGGCAATTGTTGTTGGGGTAATACCGTGTTTCGTATTGTAGGCTATTTGAATGGCGCGACGACGGTTTGTCTCGGAAATAGCATAAGTCAGAGCATCAGTCATTTCATCTGCGTAGAGAATAACCCGACCGAGCACATTACGGGCCGCTCGACCAATGGTTTGGATAAGGGCAGTTTCGCTGCGGAGGAATCCGGCTTTGTCGGCATCAAGAATAGCGACCAGTTCAACTTCAGGCAGGTCGAGCCCTTCACGCAGAAGGTTAACCCCAACCAGACAGTCAAATTTCCCTTTTCGGAAATCAGTTAAAATATCGATACGTTCAATGGTTTTAATGTCACTGTGGATATATTTTGTGTTGATGTGACGTTCAGTTAAAAACTCAGCCAAGTCCTCAGCCATTTTTTTTGTGAGTGTAGTTGTTAGTACTCTTCCCCCACCAGCAATTACTCGCTCAGCTTCCGCAATAAAGTCTTTGATCTGGCCAGGATATTCTCCAATTTGGGTTACTTTGCGAAGATCAATTTCCGGATCGATGAGACCGGTTGGACGAATGATCTGCTCAATCATGGGAATACCACTTTTTTCAAGTTCGGCGTATTCAAATTTACCTGGAGTCGCTGACGTATAGATGCGTTGGCCGATTCGTTCGTCAAATTCAGCATATTTCAGTGGACGGTTGTCGACAGCAGAGGGTAACCGGAAGCCGAATTCAACTAAAGTGTCTTTGCGACTGCGGTCTCCGGCATACATACCGTTGATTTGCGGGATAGTGACATGAGATTCATCAATAATAGTCAAGAAATCAGGTTTCCCGTCTGGTGTGTGTGGGAAGTATGACAAAAGTGTGTACGGTGCCTCACCTGGTTTACGTCTATCAAAATGGCGAGAGTAGTTTTCGATACCATTACAATAGCCAACTTCGCGAATGAGAGCGAGATCGTGTTCGGTGCGGCGACGGAGTCGTTCCGCTTCGAGAATCTTTCCTTCAGCTTTGAAGGCAACGAGTTGGTCTGCGAGTGACTGTTTAATTTCTTCATACGCGATTTTGCGCTCGCTTTCAGGTGAGACAAAGTGTTTGGCTGGAAATAGATAAAAGGTTTCAGGCTCTTCAATAATAGCTCGAGTAATGGCATCAATTTTTGTAATGTTAGTGATGGCATTTCCGGTAAAACTGAGGCGATAGATGGCACGCTCGTTGGTCGGCATAACTTCAATCATATTGCCCACTGCTCGAAATTGAGCTGGATTAAGTTCAGCATTTGTCCGATCAAAATACATATCGACTAGTGTTCGAACAAACTCCATTCGGTTAGTTTCGTAGCCTCGTGAGATTTTTAACAGTCGTTTAAAATACTCTTTTGGAGAACCGAGACCATAGATACAAGAAACTGAAGCGACGATAATCACGTCGTCACGAGTTAATAGTGCCTGGGTTGAGGCGTGACGGAGCCGGTCAATTTCCTCGTTAATTTGGGCCTCCTTTTCGATAAAGGTATCTGAGTTTGGCATGTAGGCCTCTGGCTGGTAGTAGTCATAGTACGAAACGAAATAATGAACTGCATTATTCGGAAAGAAATCGCGGTACTCTTGAGCTAACTGCGCAGCTAAGGTTTTGTTATGTGCAATGACTAGGGTAGGCTTTTGGATCTGCTGAATCACATTGGCGCCGGTAAAGGTTTTACCAGAACCAGTCACACCTAAAAGTGTCTGGTGTGTATATCCAGCACGTACCCCGGCAACCAGTTGCTCAATCGCCTTTGGCTGATCGCCCGCTGGAGTTTTATCTGTAGAGATTTCGAATTTCATGAATAGTTGAGTATATCCTGCTTATGCAAATAAAAAAAGCCAATCATTAAACATGAATGAAATAGAGTGCATAAAGTACGAGGTCTTGCCTCCTACTTTGTATAATTGTGGTATGGCAATACGGCCACATATTTTTGCTCCGGGGGAAATTTTCCACTGTTTCAATCGTGGGGTCGATAAACGTATAATATACGAAGATCAAAACGACTATGCGTATTTTCTACAAATGTTGCGTCATTTTAATACAAGTGAAGTTGTTGGCAGTTTAAGGCTGCTAAAGAATAAGGCACAGATAAGTCCACCTGTAACAATATTGTCGTATTGTTTACTTCCTAACCATTACCATTTAGTGCTGCGCTGTAATGACGTAGAAAACGGCCTTTCCAAATATATGCAGCGAGTAGGTGGCGGGTATACGATGTATTTTAATCAAAAATACGAGCGCTCTGGTTCCTTATTTCAGGGTAAATTTAAAGCAAATATAATTGATTCTGAAAGCTACTTGAAAAATATTTTAGCGTATGTGACGTATAATAATCTTATTCATACAGTTACTGATAAAACACTTTACCGGAGCAGTCTTAACTTAAAAGATGATCTAGTACGAGGTCTTGCCTCCTACTTTGATAACGGTTCTATGATTGAGATTGTACAAATTATAAAGGAAATGAGAAGTACGAGGCAAGACCTCGAACTTGAGTAAATTTTAGTGAGGTCTAGACAAAATCCTTTATTACTTCGTTATGTCATTGTTTTTACCGGTAACAAAATCGTCGTAGTTTACTCAAGCTGTCATCAAGACCAGTCGAAACGAATTTTATGTACTAGCAGGGATAATTTCTGGTGACTGTTTTGTGATTCAATTAGTTGGCTTGGTACACTAGTAACAACAACATAGATACGAATGGAGTATGGGTGTTTTATTACATAACCATACAATAATCACCCTTTTACCTAAGGATGATTGGTACTAATGTAGTTTACTGATTTGCGATTAGTTGCTCACGTAAATTTTTTGTGAAGTTTACAATAAAATTCAGATTGTGAATTGAGGCGAGGTGAGGACCGAGAATTTCACCGGCGTGAAAGAGATGTGCAACGTAGGCTTTTGTGTATTTTTGCGCTACGTACCCTGTACTGAGTGGATCGAGCACCGTGTGGTCAGTTCGATACTTATTATTGTTCAGGTTAATTTTTTTGGTCACTGGATAGGTAAAGGTTCCGCATGGTGTCGTTTTAAATTCGCCGGTATGTACATAAATGGTTCCGGTGCGACCAATGCGGGTTGCCGCCACACAGTCAAATGTGTCACAACCCATGATGATCCCCTGCACTATATCTTCTGGTTCACCAATGCCAAGGAGGTGACGGGGCTTGTCTTCGGGCAGGATTTCGTTAACGACGCGCAAGCTATCTCCCAAATCATCTTTTGAGAAACTGCCGCCAATACCAAATCCGTCAAAGTCCATATCAGACAGAACTCGGGCACTCTCTTGGCGTAGGTCGAGGAATTGTCCGCCTTGAATTACACCATAGAGTCCTTGTTTTTTAAGTGCTTTGTAGTCTTGCTTGTGTGCCAAAATACTTCGCTTTGCCCAGCGGTGCGTGCGATCCATCGCCTCTTTTTGATAGTCGCGGTCAGCGGTTGGGCTCGTGCACTCATCAAAGGCAATGATAATATCCGCACCAATGGCGTGCTGAATTTCAATTGATCGTTCTGCTGTAAAACGGTGCATTGAACCATCAAGATGTGAAGTAAACGTTACTCCTTCTTCGTCAATAATGCAGAGCCGACCGTGATCTTCGGCAACTTTGCGTGAGTAGACATTGAGTCCATGTTTTTCAACGGTATCTGCTACGTCACCTTTGGCAAATTTTGTTACTCCTTTGCCAAAAGCAGCGCCGAGACTAAATACCTGAAAACCACCTGAGTCGGTCATAGTAGGCATGTTCCAGTGGGCAAATTGATGTAATCCCCCGGCCGCTTTGATCGTTTCGTGGCCAGGTTGCAGGAAAAGATGGTAGGTATTGGCGAGTGTGACTTGATTGCCGACATACTGGGTCAGATCTTCTGGCATGAGGCTTTTGACGCTCGCTTTTGTACCAACCACCACATATGCTGGCGTTTCGATAACGCCGTGGGGTGTTGAAATAACCCCGGCACGCGCGAGGTTCCCCTTCCCTTTAGCTTCGATTGTAAACGTGACTGGTTTTGACATTACCCCGTACTATACGTACCTTTTACTAAAACAACAACACCAGCCTGTGCAGGCTAGTGTTGTATGGCGCGAGTTGCTATTTAGGAGTGTTTACTTTGATGAGTTCGATAGCAAAGACGAGAGTTGCACCTCCTGGAATTGGCCCAAAACCTTTATCGCCATACGCTTTGTCAGAGGGTATTACCAGAATTCTTTTACCACCAGCTTTCATTCCAAGAATACCTTCTTCCCAACCTTTTATGACCTTACCTTCTCCTAACGTGAATACAAAAGGTTCGCCTCGTTTACGTGAGTTATCGAACTCCTGTCCATTCTGGAGCGTCCCTACGTAGTGGACAGTCACAGTATCACCAGTTTTTGCCGCCGGACCATTCCCAAAGATAACATCATCAATAATTAACTTCCGTACCGTTCCGTCAGAGTTTGCAGCATCAACAATGGCGTGACGGAGAGCAGTTTGCTGATTACCTTCACTACCAACTACCACTACAGCACTTTGGTTACCATTTGCAACACTGCCCTTTGCTAAGAGAGCACCTGTAGCATTCAAGTTTACTAAATAAAGCGCTACTGCCATTGAGACTACACTTGCTCCGATTCCTAAGGCTTCAAATTTATTAAACATAGATAAAAATTAGATTTCTATATAATACTGTCTTCTGTCGTTTTCACAAGAGGTATCGGCAAAATAACGTTACCTGCCTTGATAGAATTAACGAGAGCAGGCGCACTTTTGGTGGCTAGATTTGCTAAAAAAGTCTCGCGCTCGGTACTGTTCATGGCACGAGGTTGGCCGTGGGTTCCAATACTGGTGACGGGAATTAATTTAAATGCGAGTGTACTAGTAGCTATATCTAATCGTAACACTAAACCATTTTGTACCGGCACTGAAAAATATTGGTCAAAAATAAAGTTACCCAAGGAATAAAAGACCGGAACGTCACCGATTAATTGAACGTCTTCAACCACGTGTGGATGATGTCCAATAATTGCGTCAATACCCAGGGTTACTAGATAATTTGAGAGGGCAGCCTGTGCTGTATCGTGTGTCGATTTGTATTCAGTACCCCAATGAATAAACGCTAACTGAATGTCGCTCGTTTTTTTCATGTAAGACACAAGGTTACTGAGAATAACCGGATTCGGAGGGACAAATAATGTATGAATTGCAATGATACTGACAGTCGTACTGCCTGCTTTGACGTATGTAATAGAACTAGTACTGAGCGTAGTGCTGTGCCCAAAACTCACTATATTATTTGCTGCCAGAACAGAACGAGTATTGCGATAAGCAGACTGACCATAATCAAGACTGTGATTATTTGCGAGCGAAACATGTGTTACACCACTTTTATAGAGGGCTGGTATAAGTTTTTCGTCAACAGAAAAACGCATAGCAAGTGGGGGCGTCTTAACATGAATCTCAGAAATAGCCGACTCAAAATTTGAGACAACAGCTGAACTAGATGAGACCAGTGCTGGCACATTACTAAATGGATAGTCCATACCATTATTGTTCATCCAAAGTTCAACACTTCGTGCGAGCATAATATCACCAGTAAAAGTAATAGTTGGAAAAATGTTTTCTGTCGTAGTAGCTGCCAGATACTCTTCAGCAGAGGTAACTCGAGACATGGCAGCTAGCTGTGGGTCTGAATTAAGTAACTGAGCTGAACCATTTGCTACAAATAATGGTCGTAATGAAACGATCGTAACACACGAAAGCACCATAGCGGTCAAAGCTCCTGTACCGATCAACCAATAGTTATACTTTCCGGTCATGTTATGGCAACGGAATCGCTACTGCACCAGCACGAGCTTGAGAAGGTGAGGTGGCAAAAAAACCAGCCTTTTCTTTGAACATTAAATAACCAATACTCGACAGTGCTATGGATACCGAGAGGAGTAATGCAATAAAAAAATTAGTATTATCATTTCTTTTCTGTAGTGTTTCTAGGGGTGGCTGCACTTCAAAATGGTCAATATTGACGGTAATACCTAGTAAGCTACTAATTTCAGCCGCACTGAGGCGTTTATCAGAATTAAAAACTTTATGCAGAGTGTCAACATGGGTCGTTTGATCTTTAATGTTTTCCTTCAGCACCATGAGAGCTGTATCAACTTCGTCATTATTCCAGCGTGCACTCAAAAGAACAGAACGAATCTCTTCGTCTTTAGCAGTTGGTGCAATTCCATTAACTCGAAGAAATGCTTCGATATTGTTTTTTTCGAGCATACTATTTGCGTTTCGCTTTAGGATCATCTGCTGGATCATCGTTCATGTATACCCCATACAGTTCAAGCAGTACCATGAAGAGCGTTATACATACTGGCCCAAGAATAAACCCAATAGGTCCAAATAACGAAACACCACCTAAAACGGAAACTAAAATTATAAAAGGATGAAGATTGTTACCCCGACCCATGAGGTACGGACCGATTATATTATCAACCACAACAATTGCAACTAAAGCCCAAATTAAGAGTCCGACTGCGTTTCCGGTAGCTCCAGTGTAAAACAAATAGCCAATTGCCGGAACCATTACTCCACTAGTACCAACGCCAGGTAACAGAGCACCTAAAGCAGCTACTGAACCCCACAATATAGCCTGATTAATACCAAAGAGCGAAAACCCAATACCAGACACCAGTCCTTGGATAATTGCCAATAGTACAGTGCCGGTAGCAACCGAGCGGACTGATCTGGCGACACGATCAAAAATTACTCGATCCTCGTCATCATCAAGTGGACTTATGCTTATAAGCCATTCAATGAGTCGTTTCCCGTCACGGAAAAGATAGAACGAGCCCAGCAACGCAATAATAAAAGTTAAAATTACTGATACCGTTCCTGCAAAAATTGAACCAATGTTATGAGTGAACCAGGAAACACTACCTTTTATTTGTTCAGAAAGATTAAAAGAAAAACCAGGAATATACGCTTGAATTTTATCTTGTATGCCACTCAGTTGTACATCGATTGGTAACTGGGTGCCAATTTCAAGTTGATGATAAAAAGTAATAAACTCATTTACCAGTAACATTGAAATAAGTGTTATAGGTGTTACAACAGCAATGAGTACTACGAACGTAGACAACAGTGCTGCAAGCGAACGATTGCGTCTTGTGAGGTATTTTAAAAAGAAGTCATTAAGCGGATAGCAAATGACTACAATTATAGCGGCCAACGCCAGTGCGGTAATAAAAGGTGCAAAAATTTGCCATACTACAAAACCCACTATGCCTAGTGCCCCAAAAAAGAACGCAAACTCTACCATTCGAGTGTGATGCATAATATGTATTACTATAACAACCAGACTAGAAAAGTGCTAGCTGGGTAGTACACAAAACTATGGTGTTGCAATGATTGAATCAAGGGTTTTATGTAGATCGTCGTAGGTAAGTGTTCCTCGCACATGCTCAATTATTGTCCCTGCTTTGTTGTAGATAAGTGTTTCAGGCATGGCATATCCTCCGGTAGCTCCATAAAAGAAATCGGTAGTATCAACTACGATTTTTACATGAGGAAGCGGTGGAAGTGAATTGAGAAAACGATCAGCTTGAGTGTGATCTTCTTTACGATTGATTGCTAGTACGACTACCTTTTTATCAGCGTACTCACTTGCAACTTTTTCAAGGAGTGGCAATTCGTCAACGGCATAGGGGCTCCAGCTCGCCCAGTCATTTACAATGAGAATGGAGCCACGATAGGTATCAAGCGAAAGTGTATGGCCTTCCATATCTACATAGGCCGCTTCTTTTGCGACACTAAAAAGTGTTGCGTTTGCTTCGTTTAATTTATTCTCAACCGATCGTTTATGAATATAGTAGGTTACATAGCCTAACGCTACAACTACTAATATAAGCGCAAAAGAAATGCCGAGGCGGTTTTTATTGGTGTTAGTTACTTCAGAATGAGCCATGAGTCAGAGTGTAGCAGATTATTGGTGTTACCCTTTGATAAAGAGTTCATAACTATCAGGAGTCTCACCCGCCGCTGCTTCAGTTAAGTTTAAATCAACGTCCTTGCCCATAAAGCGGGCTTTGAGATTAGCATCGGCTCCAGCTGTAGCGGACACTTTAAATCGGGCTGGTGTCAGCTGTTTGGCGCAATCAGTTGAATGGTTAATTACTGAAAAGTCGTACGTAACGGTTGCTGGCACGCTACTGCTCACAGTACTCGTGCTGTTTAACAAATCGCAGGCAGTAGGCATAGTAAGTTCTCCTACTATCGTATGCACACCATTAATAAAGAAGTGTTTGGCTTCGATTCTGGTGATACCGTACGAATCAGTGGTTGCACCAGTAGTTTCTGTAGCTTCAGGCAAAACGGCAGGAGCTTCTGCCTTTTTCAGGTAGGCAAATCCGAACATGCCGGCTACGATTAGTACAAATAACGCCACAATCAGAACAATAACTTTATTTGACATACTTGATTGCATAAACGATTAAAGGTACTACTAGTATACACCTAATACTATTTTTGGTCTGTACCAACGTAGATATTGAGTTGCTTTTTAGGTACTGATGGATCGGCGGACAACATAGCCCCATAGAGGTGCTTGCTGAGTGTTAACGCTGCATCTTGATCTTCTGGGTTGTAGATAATCTTTGTTTTTTGATCTATTCTGCCCATGTCACCGTCGAGTGACACCACCTTATAACCACTACTCTCTAGTGAAAGACGGAGCTTTGCAGCAAGTCCTAATTCACCACTTACGTTCACTAGCGCTAATGAAACATCGGCAAATTCAGGGACTGCTGTTGGAGGAATAGTGTTGCCTTGCGCTTTTAGGTTGTCATAAAAGATTGCTTCTGAAGAAATGGTAAGTGGTGCACCTGGATTTCCAATTGTTACTTCGTACGGACGTGGTGGTGTATGCATGCGGTTCCAAACAAACAGTACTGCGCCAATAGCTCCTATCAAAATAATTGTACTGATGAAGAATAAGCGGTTTTTTGCTACAAATGAAACGAAGATTTTTATTTGTCCTTCGGCATGGTCAGTGGTTCGTAACCGTGACAACAGATCATTAACGCTACTTCGAACTGGGGCTGTTACCGTTATATAGCTACCGATTCGTACGGTGCGTTCATTGTCAGCAGAATCGTGTCGAACTCCATGCAATCGAGCTGGTAATTGATGTGGTGCAATTCCAGAAAGTAGCAACATTCTTCGTATGTACATTTTTACTGCAAAAGTGAAGAACCAAATGAAAGCTATAATTGCACTCAGAAAAATGAGGATTTCTTTATAGGGAACAATCCAAAAGTAGGTAGTACTTGTCACAAAATTTTTCTTGTCTTCACCAAATCCCAAGGTTACTACAGCTCGATATCTTCCAATATCAAACGCTGACTCCTCACTTTTCCATGTAAAATTAAATTTTCGAATACTCTGTGGAAGGACATTACCAAAATGAGTTTGGTGGTTTATTGGAATGGTCCCTCGTTCTTCACCCCACATGTTGTAGATTGAAATGTCACCCTGTGGCTGTAAATGTACATTCCCTGTATTTTGAAAACGCACCTCGAAATCTACGTCTGGGGTCTGCAACACACTCGCTGTGGTTCGAAACTCACGTATAGTTCCAGACTCAACGACGTCACCAGCAACTCGTACAAAAAATAACGAACTGACAAATTGTGCAGTTTTTAAAGCTGACTCTGCCCCACCATCTGCTGGACGTGTCCCAATCAAAATTGCTGCATAATGACCGCCAGGTGCAGCATTCTGCGGACATTTTATGGTAAACGGAACAGACACCGTTTGTTGTTTTGGGATGGTAATACCTTCTTTAGAAATGTCTACCCATTCCGCCAGGGTTTGACCATTGGTTTCAGATGCGAATATTGGTATAAAATCGCCCTGGCCTGCCTCTCCTTGTGGAGCAAAGTTTACAACTTGTGGGTACACAGTAATGTCGTAATTATTGACATTTATCACACGAATTTCGCTTTGCCAGACTTGACCTGGTGTGGCATTCATCTGAAATAAGGTTGGAGATACACTTAAGGTTTGCGAACCACTTGTAGAGTCTGCTCTTGCCTGCCCAGTACTCACAAAAAACAATAGTACCAATAGTACCAGTGTCGCACAGGTTCGTAATAAACGTAGATTACTGTTTAAGGTTAATATCATGATCTTTCTCTTGCCCACTTTGGCCACTTCGTACGTATACCGCTACTTGCTCGTGATCATCATCTGGATGAAGGCGCCGTGACCGATGGTACACGAGCGCAAGAATTGTTGATAGCGCTAACAGTCCAACAAAAATTGCAACTAAAAACTTTATCGGAATAATATTAAAATATACCGTGTCATACAGATTTGCTCGTTGCGCACTACCGTACTCAATATTGAGAAAAGCTTTGTATCTACCAATACTTCCCAAATCAGGTATGGTACTAGTGAATGTGACTTTTTTACCAGGTTCTATAGTAGTTTTTTCTGCATTTAGCTTCAAAGAATTGCGTTCGTTACCTTTACCATCATAGAAGATAATTTCACCAGCTGGTGTAATTGGTAGTCCTCCAACATTTTCTAGGTCATACGTTGCTACGGCCTCACGAGTACCAGTAATAAAACGATCAATGGCAAAGCGTTCAAGACGTAAGTATTCAGACTTTTTCTCCACAAGAGATAGACGTACAACTACTCCCGGAGCAGTTCCTGCTGCAACTTTAGCTTCAGCCTCATCGCGATTTGAACCTTCGGCAAATCCTACAAAGCCGTGATATTCACCGGGAACAGCATTTGGATTTACCCGTACAGTAACCGGAATTTTAAGTGTCTCACCTGGAGCTAGTTGTAACTGGGCACGCGTTACTTCAATCCAGCTGGTAACACTTTTGGTGTTGTCTCCCATTGATGCAGGAATAAACGCCTCGATTGCTCCTTCGCTGCCGAGAGTAATTTCATTAACTGTTGGAAAGAGACGAATTTGATGATCTGAGTTATTGGTAACCTTAATGGTTTCTTCAAATGAGTCACGAGCTTGTATATCATGGTCAATAATCAGTGGTGTGACAGCATAGTCAGCCGCCAACACTATCTGCGCACTACATACACCAAAGAGTATGATCGCAATTGAGTAGTAATAAGAGTATTTCATAAAGTTTCTAATAAGATGGAATAGCAATATAGACCATTTCAGTTTGATACTGACCAGCTGGTTGTAGTTGGCGTACCTTTACTCTATATACAATATCATGAACATCAGTAGTTGGAATAGAGCTATACATCAGTTCTTTTGGTGTCGTTTCAAGTCCGGCATAGCTATCAAGCGGTGAAAAACGTGTAGATCCTCCTGAAAGAGTGGCGTCAGTTGTATGGTATCCAACACAGCCGGTTGAAGTACTCGTACATCCTGTTACCCAGGAAACAGGAGAAATATTCGTCCCGGAAATAGATGGTATGGCTGATCCGTAGGTGTTTAAAAGCTGCTGTCGTACATACCCAAGAACTCGATACCCTTCGGTCGCATTCGTTGTAAGGGTCAGTCTTTGCGCGGCATACCAGTCAGTATTTATTGGAATAGAGCCAAAAGATATTGTCGCCGGTGTAGCCGATGCAGTTGTCACAATACCAGCGGTGCTCGTTCCAGATGGTAGTCCAGCTACAGATAGATCAAGTGTCGCACTTTCAGCAACTAAACTAGGGTACGTATGTCCGCTTGCAAGTGGTACTGCTAGATCATTGTATATATCATACAGTCTAAAATAGTACACAGACCCAACGCGAGCTCCATAATTTTGGATATAGAACGCATATTCACTATTAGCATTTGCTACATGCGTTTTTCCAAATACAAAATTAGGTGAGGTGTTGTGTGTGCCGCAGCCAGTTTCAGCTCCCGTTGTACAGGTATCTGCATCAGAAAGAACCTTGGCCGTTATGGTTGCGTTATCAAGATTGCTAGTAACAGCAGCGTAACACCAGGTTGAAGTGGCGGTACACGTTGATGTTGCTGCAACATCATGAGGGTTTGTAAATGCAGCTGAATCATCAAATTGTAATTTAAATTTAATGTTCTGGCCGAGTACGTGTTTAAGCTCGCCAATGGTTGTTCGGAGCACTATGCCATTGCCATTTTGAATTTGGATTGGAGCTACCGTTTCAGCAGCCAGTGGTACTGTTGGCGTCGTTGACGTGGCATCGTCATACCAGCGCCAGTTTTTGGCAACTGGACTAAAGCTTGCTGTTCTAATTTGTGGATAATTAAAATATCCATCAAGCGGCGTTCCGTCACTCTCTGCCATGCGGAAGCAGTACGTGCTGCGTTCAACTGCACCGTTATGCTGAATGTGCCAATCATATTCAACGTCATTAGTCGCGCTCACGCCATAGGGATTAGCTGGGGATGGGTTTTGTTCAACATAGCTACCTGCTACATCTGATACCGACAGAACAAGTTGGCCTCCAGTCGGGGGGTTACCCGATACGTCTGTTCCGTCAGTTGTACCAGTTGCATCATAGCCGCGCCAAATTGCCCCACTCCCTATTGCTCCAACATCAGTCCAGACTCCAACCGCCGAACAAGAAGAACTGGTTGCCCTCAGGCCATACTGTAACTTAAATGCATAGAGGCCGGCAGGAAGGTTGGCATTTGAAACGCGTAATGACATACGCAGTCTGAGATGCTCGCCTTCTCCTGGGGGTTCGTCGGTTGCAGTGAGTGGCGTATTTTCTCCGAGCCCGGTACCTCCGACAGGCCAGGCAGTACTTGGGGTAAGAGTGTTATTGTCAGCATAAATGCGATAGTAATTTTGGCGAACAGCCAACCCATTTGTGGGCCACTCAACGATTTCAGCTCGGTACGTCAGCAAACCGGCCGTTGCTTCAGATCTCCAAACGGTGAATGTTGATGTCGATGTAATACTGAATCCAGCATGAGATAGTGGGAAATTCGAATTTGCCCCCACTACACGTGCATTAGCAAAGATTGAGGTGTTATTTGTCGCGAATACAGGTGTACCGAGCGTTACATTAATTGTAACCGGCTCTGTCCCGTCGGTAGTGTTCTGTGCATACCGCTGAACCTTCATCGCTCCATTACTCGTTTGCTGATTTTCAACAATCCAAGCTACCGATGTGTGTCCGGCTGGTGAGGTAGCTCCCGGTTCAAGTTCAAATGAAAGCGCACCAATACTCGACAACCACACTTCATGACCAAAGTTGTTAACGTTTGCTTGGGCGGTCATACGTTTTTGTACATGGATAAATGTTCGAGCCAAGCTGTTGACTGGTGTAATCGCCGCGGTCTCAACAGTTCCGGTAGCAGTATAGGTATGTTCAACACGTTGCACGAGCCAGTTGATTCCAGTGTATTCAACAACGGCATAACTGACGTCAATAATTTGTCCCGTTCCGTCTCGTTGAAAGACAGGTTGATGTGTTGCTGCGTTCCATTTGGCAGTAACCTGAGACGCGTAGTACGCATTTCTGGCTGCCTCACGGCTGTTTACGCCGGTGATATAAACCACAACCTTTGAATCATCTGTAACACCAGTAACTGCCGTTCCAGTGGCAGTTCCTGAAGCCGCTACCATTTGGAACGTGCTCGCTGCGCGCACTTTCATTTCATTATCAGTTCCACCAGCACCGACGAATTCAACAATTTCCCACGACACACGAGTATTATTGAGGGCAGCTGTCGGTCGTGACAATGTCACTGTTGCAAGTAAATTTGAAGGGTTTGCAATGTATGCTGTGACGTCACGGGCGTTTTGCGCCCCGCCTGCAGCATTTTTCCCTGCCCCAGTATTATCTACGTTAGTAATACGAATAAAAGCAGAAGTGGAGGCAGCCGGGGCAGTGTAGTCAACACCGGCTGTTAACACTAACCCTGTTCCTGACACGGTCGCATCCCCTCGTTGCACTTTAAAATCGCGACGAGGAGCCGTTTTAATTTCAGCATAGGTGGTGTACTGAGGTAACGCCACCCCACTACTTGTGACTCTAAAACAATACGTCGTATCATACGCCGTGATACCACTACTTGTAATACTGTATTCGAGCTCGGTAAATTGCGTCGTACTCAAGGTGATGCTACTGGACGTTGCTGTTGTATCTCGCACGCCACCGTTAGGTGTGACAAACGTGGTATTAGGGTCAGTAATGCCACCAACCGCAGTTGCAATATTTGTTGTATCTCCTCCCTCAGCAAGATTAGCGGAGTTAGACATATTCCAATCATCAGTGGTATCTCCAACTCCTGTCCAGACACTTACTGCACTGCAGGTGGTAATTTTTGGACCAAACTCAAGCCTAAACTGTGTGGCTGGTGATGTTGCCGCACCAGCATTACTGACGGCAATACGTAGTCGTACACTTGTCGTCGCAGGATGATCAAGTAGGGTAGTATTTTCAACCCCCGCAGTTTTCGAGGTGGCCGTCGCTTCACCACCATCATCGTTGCGCCAATGGAAGCCCGTTTCAGTTAAGACAGAACCGGCAAGGGTGGTAGTCCCGGTAATCAAAATTGGTGTTGAGGGTGAAATTGAACCGGTTGAAAGGGTCACATCGTCCCCGCCGTTACTTAATTCTATTTGAATTGTTTCGTTATTGACAGCAGCTGACCCTACATCAACAATGGCATACACGCAGAGAGCTTGCGTAGTTGATACAGTAGCGCTCCCAGTAAAGGTGGTTGAACCATTAGCTGCTGAAAAACCACCTGTTGCAGTAGAACCAAACTGCGTTTCCGAGCCACTATAAGACTCGCTTGCACAGTCGTACGGAGCAGTTGTGTCCAAGTCATACCTTAATTTAATATTTTTCAAATTATTCAAAGCGTCAACCGTACCGTTTTCAGTGACTGTAATTCCAGTAACTGAACGTGTTCCGGTGTTTTCGTGTAATACAAACGTACCACCAATATACGCATTTGACGTTGGTATGGTAATTGTTGCTGTTTGAGTTCCGAGAGAACTTAAGGTGACGTCGGCAGACACGGTTGCACTCGGATACACATTGTAGGCGGGCAGAGGAGTGCCAGCATCAGTTACTCTAAAACAGTAGGTTGTACCTTTTATAGCACTCGTTGAAGCAACAATACTATATTCAAGTTCAACAAAATTAGTTGCTGAGAGAGTGACTGGTCCAGACTGTGCTGATGTGTCAAGCAGTCCCCCGTTCGGAGTTAGGAAAGTTACATTATCATTGGTAGTACCACCACTCCCTACTGCTATGTCAGTCGTGTTAGAGCCATTAGCAAAAAAAGTGCTGTTAAAAAGGTTCCAAGCGTCATTTGTTGCGTTTACATCAGTCCAACCAGTTGCGCCGCTACACGTCGGGGCCGCTTCAGCGTACTCTAAACGGAACTGACTCGCCGGTGAACTAATTGAACCCTTGTTAGACACTTCGACGCGCAGACGCCGAACCGTACCGGCAGTAACAGCAGCAAGTGATGTGTCTTCTACGCCACCTGTAGCTGAAGTAGCGGCAGCCTCACTTCCGTCGTCATTCCTAAAATGAAAATGAGACTGTGTGAGGCGGTCATTTTTAATAGTAGATGAGGCATACCAACCGACCGGTCCAAGGGGCTTTACCACCGACCCGCCAGTCACTACTATATCTGAACCAGGATTATTAATGGTAAGTTTTAAAGAGTTTCCGTCAGTAGCGCTATCCAGAATATCTACCACTGTATATATACACATTGCTTGAGTCGGAGAAATGTTTACTAGACCAGTAAAAGATGACACGCCGTCGGCACCTGAAAATCCATTAGTGTCAGTTGAACCAAATTGTGTCTCACTGCCACTATATGACTCGCTCGCACAATCATAAGGTGCAGTAGTATCAAGGTCGTAGAGTAACTTAATATTTTTAACATTTGTACTACCGTCAATAGTCCCTGACTCTGTAACGGTAATGTCAGTAACATTACGACTACTTTGATTTTCTTTCAGTACAAATTGACCACCAACGTTCACATTACTTGAACTTGCATTTATTGTAGAGACTGGAGTGCCTGAAGCATAGACTTTTGTTACTGGAACTAAGTCCGCAATTGTATTACCAAAAATATCATCCGGCGCTGGATCTTCCCAGGTGGCATAGATTCGTTCATCACTGCTGATATTCAGGTCAATTCCCCAGATGTCGCCCGGTGTAGCATTAACTGGCCCTTGCTCTGCTCCCCAACTACTCATAGCGGGAGTTGAAGTTGCGTAATAGACGTTGCCAGTCGTAGCGGTAGCTGGGGTACTACGAATAGAGTAAGCAACATACACTGTACTTGTATTACTGTCTTGGGAAATTGCAACTGAATCAAGACCGCGCGTTGAGTTGGTAAAAATATTTGAAGTGAGTGTCCATGACCCGCTGACAAATTTTGCTGTTCGAATATCATGGTCAAGTGTTGTGTAGGTATCGTTATCTGCAGCATATGCGAGTAGTACATCACCAGTGCTCTGATCAACAACTGCCGACATACCGACGTCATAGGTTGGGCTTTCGGGTGCGTTTGAATCAAACGTGTTCCAGCTACCGCTCCAAGAAGATCCATTCCAGACGCGAGAACGAATATCATCAAGTGAAAGTCTTGGAGGCGGGCGACATGGTG
>JANPGF010000073.1:0-7217 GCA_031423775.1 Candidatus Kaiserbacteria bacterium
CCAGTTCCGCGAATATCTCGATTCATCAATTGATGTAATTGGGGTAGGCGGCATCACGACCGGTGACGACATCATGGATTTCCTTGATGCTGGCGCAACTGCGGTACAAATGACGTCTCTACCATTCTGGGCCGGCAGTCCGAAAGTGTTCCTCGAACACATCATGGATGAGCGGACTAGCTCGTGTTTTCTCGCATACCTCGAAACACATCTCTGAAAGGAAAAAACATGCCAACCTGGCTCCATCAAGAATCTCCCAAGTTCTACGGACTCGGGACGCGAACCTTTGCCGAAGGCGATACGATTGTGTTTGATGCCGGACTTGTCGATATCCACTCCCACGGTCGCGACAACAACGCGGCTTTGGGCCAAGGGATGACAGACATCCTCTCACATTCGGCCAAGCAATTTGGGTTGGTTCTCCTCATGCCGAATCTGGCTGGGGCTGACGCCCTCATGACCTACGACATGGCTATCGTATACTACAAGCGGGCAGTGAGGGAGGCTATGGGGATGAAAATCCTCGTTACGGTCTACCTGAACGTACACCTCACCGAGGACGACATCAAACGAATCGCAGACGATCCGCGGATTGCCGGGATCAAGTCATATCCCGCGCATGCGACCACCAATTCCGAACACGGACTACGGACACCGCTTGAAGCACCACAGCAACTTGCCTGGATGGAGAAGTACGGTGTACCACTCCTGGTCCACGGCCAGGTACGGACACGCGAAGATGGTTCAGTTATGGACGAGTTTGATCGCAGTCCCTATTTCTATGAAGAGATAGCGCCCGAACTGGACCGACGGTATCCGGAACTCCGTGTCTCCTACGAGCATCTCGATACTGCTATTGGTGCCGAAACCGTAGTCGAACGGAAAGGGCCGACCCAAGGTACGTTTACAAACCTCCATCTCGGCTTCACTCGGACTGATGTAATGGACACCGGAGTTCGTTCCGATATGGTGATGAAACCGATGGTTCAGCACGAACGCGAAAAGCCGCGACTCTGGTCAGCTCTCCGTTCCCGTCCCGGCCGGTTTGCGCTTGGTTCTGACGATGCCTGGCATCCGATCACCGCGAAACATGCCAAGAACTGCGCGTGCGGCGGATGCTATGGTCCCTACCGCGTTGGCTACTATCTCGAAGTGTTTGAGAAGGCGGGAGCCCTCGACCTCTTTGGGCAATTCGCCTGTGTAAACGCCGCTAATTTCTACGGTGTTGAAGTGCCAAAGAAACTGGTCAAAATGCAAAAGGGTTACTACACTGTTGCTGAAACCCTGAAGTATGGCAAACATTTGGCCGAACCCCTCCATGCCGGGGAAAAACGGTTTGGCTGGTTCCAAATCTAAGTTCTTTCTCGTGAAAAATGGTAACGGTAGTTACTTCCCACTGCGGTGTACATTTGTACACCGCAGTTTCTTTATTTATCAGCCAGACCTCGCCAAATTGAGGATATTTGGTATAGTGTTATTTCATTATTACATAACATTTTTAGTATGAGTGGAAATGACATTCGCGAACGGTATCTAGCTTTTATGGCCAAAAACGGCCACGCTATTATTCCGTCCGCGGCCCTCGTACCGGAAAACGACCCAACTACGCTCTTTACGGGGAGCGGGATGCAGCCTTTGATTCCTTATCTCATGGGAGAGAAGCACCCAAAAGGGGTTCGGTTATCTGACTCACAAAAGAGTTTTCGGGCGAACGATATCGAAGAAGTAGGAGACAATCGCCACACCACGTTTTTCGAAATGCTTGGAAACTGGTCACTTGGTGACTACTTTAAAAAAGAACAACTCCGCTTTTTCTTTAGTTTTCTCGTTGATGAGGTAAAGCTCGACCCCTCACGAATTTATGTAACCGTATTTGCAGGTGACGAATCTCTCGGCATTCCGCGAGATGATGAATCAGTGGCGATTTGGAAGGAACTCTTTGCCGAGCGCGGTGTCGAAGCGAACGACGTCTTTATCGGTAGTGAAGAAGACGGTTATAGAGTTGGCATGCAAGGCGGTCGTATTTTCTACTACGACGCAGCAAAGAACTGGTGGAGTCGTTCGGGAAAACCAGCGAATATGCCAGCAGGCGAAATCGGTGGTCCAGACAGTGAAGTCTTTTATGACTTTGGCCCCGAACATGCAACCCATCCCGTCTATGGTGAAATGATGCCGCACCCAAACAGTGACTCAGGACAATTCCTCGAAATTGGAAACTCTGTCTTTATTGAATACGTCAAGCAAGAAGACGGATCATTCACCAAACTACCACAACGAAACGTAGACTTTGGTGGGGGACTCGAACGTATTGCAGCCGCTCGTAATAGCGACCCTGATGTTTTCAAAGTGGACCTTCTCTCAACCGTTGTCCGGCAAATTGAACAATTGTCCGGCAAAAAGTACGAGGATAATTTGATAGCTTTCCGTGTTATTACTGATCACATCCGTGGTGCGGTATTCCTCATCGGTGACGGTGTCTTTCCCGGAAACTCTGACCAAGGGTATTTCGTCCGCCGACTTCTCCGTCGTGCTGTTCGTTTCGCCGATCAATTGGCCATTCCAGCCGGAAAATTTGCTGAACTTTCAGAAAGTGTGATTACAACGTACCAAGACCACTACCAAAACCTCGCTGAACAGAAAGCGACAATTGTAGAGGCAATCGCCAAAGAAGAAGAACAGTTCCGTAAAACTCTTGAAGCCGGTCTCAAACAGTTTAATAAAATCGACCTTCATGTTTCGGTTCAAGGCAAGGTAGTTGACGGACAAACCGTTGTTGACGAAAGTATTGCCCCAGTAACAAAAAAAGTGATTGGTGGCCAACATGCCTTTGACCTCTACACAACCTACGGTTTCCCAATCGAACTCACTGAAGAAATCGCAAAGGAACGAGGCTTCTCGGTCGACCGAATAAGTTTTGACACCCTTATGGTAGCGCACCGTGATCTCTCACGAGCTGGTGCCGAACAGAAATTCAAAGGGGGACTGGCTGACCAATCTGAACAGGTGGTCCAGTATCACACCGCCACCCACCTAATGCTCGCTGGCCTCCGTCAGATTTTAGGTAACCACGTCCACCAAGCAGGCTCAAATATTACCGGGGAACGCCTCCGCTACGACTTTACCCATGGCGACAAAATGACTGCGGAACAAATTGCTGGGGTTGAAGTGTTTGTAAACACTGCTATCAAGCAGGGAGGTGTAGTAACTATCGACATGATGGCGAAATCAGCCGCCGAAACCGACCCTACCATTGAAGCCTCATTCTGGGACCGGTATCCAGATGAAGTGAAGGTCTACACAATGACCACAACCGACGGTGTAGTAGTATCACGAGAACTCTGTGGTGGGCCACACGTTGAACGACTCGAAGATATCAAGGGGACGTTTAAAATTACTAAAGAGGAGTCGTCGTCAGCCGGAGTGCGACGAATCAAAGCGATATTGGAGTAAAGGTTAGTTTAATAGTTACATAGTTGCATAGCAACGACGTCAACATGAACTTTGCAACCATTAAAGTATTAAACTGTTTAACTATTCAACTGTTTACAACCGGGGAGAAAACGGCAGTCACACGACTGTCGTTTTGCTATACTATACAGATATGGCGCTCTTTAACTCTGCAGTTAATCCTATTCGCTATGGCGTTATTCTGGAAATTGCTTCCGGGAGCGTTCTCGCCGCCATCGTTCGATCAGAACGTGACACCCCTCACCCTGATCTCATCTGGAGCGTTCGGGAACATGTCAAACGGACTACGGAACACGATATTGAAGTTAGTGCTAAAGGTGTTCTTACGGCACTCATGAATGCCATGTTGGCGGTTGAGAGCGAGGGGAGAAACACTCTTAAAACCTTTGATAAAACAGCTACGTTAAAACATGTGCAGGTGTCGATCACCGCACCATGGTCGTACACTATTTCAAAAGTTATAAATTATACTGAAGCAAATACCTTCACCATTACAAGTGCCCTCATTGCCAACCTCATGGAGGCGGCGCAAAAGAAAATTGCTGAGGAACTCAAGGAAAACGAACTGGCCTCAGATCTTGGCCTGGTGATTATGACCCGGGCTACAACCGATATCCAGGCCAATGAATACCGTACCGAAAATCCTGTTGGACAAAAAGCAGAATCACTCGCACTGACACAAATCAGTGCGGTTGCCCAGACATATATAACCGAAGCCATTAATGATATCCATAAAAAGGTCTTGCCCCACACCACAATAGAACGGTACTCCTTTATGCTGCTTTTTCATTGTGTGATTCGCGAACTGCATCATTACACTACGGAATATTGCCTGGTCGATATTACTGACGAAGCTACTGAAATCGGTATAGTCCGTGATGGTATTTTGCGATACTGCACCCACGCACCACGCGGAATCAGCACCATTGCGCGGGAATTAGCGACAGTGCTTGGATTACCAATTGATGAAGCACACGCATTTCTCCGTGAACCATACTATAGTCACGCACTCGGGGAAATGAATGCAGAGAACCGAACAAAAGTGCAAGCCGTTCTGACCGAATACCAATCGGCTATTACTGACCTCTTCCACGAAACAGGCGATACCCTTTCAATACCTAAAGTACTCTTTTTGCACGGGGGGTTCCAGACTGAGACTTTTTTTACCGAGCAAATTGCTCTAGCCGCTCGAGCTGCCACCAATTCTACTCATAATATTCATCCTGTATCAACGGAATTACTGACAGAACACTATACGTCAGAGCAAAAACAAGCGATAATGGAAGGGAATCCCGATACCGCAATTTTGGTGGCCGCCGCTTTTTTCCACAAACAGCACCATTGCAATGATTTTATCCAAGTCTAAGGCGCTATACTGTATACTAGATATATGACACAAAAATGGAATCTGCAGGACATTCGTCCAGCCACACCCCGCCCTACTCGCGCCCCTCAGCCACAAAATGGTATGGAGCGTGTTCCCATTCGACGCCCCGGTCAAACTGGCAGCGCTCAAATGCAGGGTGTAGTTCAGCCACACCATTTTAATCCGACCCCTGAAATAGAACCGGCGTTTTCAGACGATACTGATACGGACGAAAAAATTCCTGTTATTAATGGTCAGAAGCGTAGCCGAGTTCAACTGTATGTGGGTATTGCACTTATTGCGCTTATTGTTGGTGGGGGACTCATGGTAAGTATTATTACCGGCGGTGCCACCGTAACCATCCACCCAAAGGTGCGCGAGATGAATGTAAACGCAGAGTTTACTGCCTACACGGAAAAGAAACCTGGCGAACTATCCTATGAAATCATGACCCTGGACGCAGGCGGGGAGCGTCAAGTAAAAGCCTCTGGCCAATCAACCACCACCAAACAAGCAACTGGGGAGATCGAAATTTCAAAATCAACACCTGGAACACAACGCTTAATTAAAAACACCCGTTTTCAAACAGACAGTGGGCTGATTTTTAGAGTACAAGAATCAGTAATTATTCCTGGCGCCGGTAAAGATGCCAGTGGTAAGCTGGTACCGGGGAGTATTCGCGCTCAGGTATTTGCTGATGAGGCGAGTGACAAATACAATGTTCCAGCCGGAACCAAGTTTGCCGTCCCTGGTTTCAAAGAAGGTGGTGACACCGAACTCTATAATGCTATCAGTGCCACAAACGGACAGGCTTTTACTGACGGTTTCAATGGCCAAAAATTTGTCATCAATGATGCCGAGTTAGCGACCGCAAAACAATCTCTCGAGCTTGAATTGCGCAATTCGCTCCTTGAAAAGGTAAAGGCGGAACGACCAGCTGATTTCACCACTTTTGATTCAGCCATTTCGATTACCTACACAGAATTGCCCCCAACCCAATACGGAGACAACTTAGTCACCCTTAAAGAGCAGGCAACGCTTCAAATACCACTCTTTAAAAACACTGATTTCGCTTCATTCATTGCAAAGGCTGTAATTACTGGCTATGAGGACGAGCCAGTCCGAATTGATAATCTGCAAAATCTTACTTTTGCGTATACCGACGCTACGACCAGTCGCTCCAATATTGCCAACCTGAGCAGTCTCTCGTTCAAAATCACCGGTGTTCCAAAGCTTGTCTGGACTTTTGATGGTGAAAAAATGAAAACTGAGCTCATGGGCAAAGAAAAGACTGCTTTTAATGGAGTTCTTAAGGGGTACACGGGAATTGAGCGTGGCGAGGTAGAAGTGCGACCATTCTGGCAGCGTAGTTTCCCCACAAATCTCAAAGATATTATCATCAAAGAAGACCTAACTCCCACTAAATAGACGTAATTATTTGACGTTTCGCAATTCTTTTGCTACACTCACACCCGTCTAATGGACCAGATTGAACCCCTTACAAAAGATGACCTGACATATGGTGTGGTAGAGGAAGCTCTACCCAACGCCCTTTTCCGTGTCATCAGGGATGATACCGGTGAATCACTCATCGCGTATCTAGCTGGCAAGATGCGACGCTTTAGAATCAGAGTCTTAGTCGGCGACAAGGTTGGTATGGTTATCGACCCTTACGGCGGCAAAGCACGAATTAGTAAACGACTATAAACAACACATCATGAAAGTACGATCATCAGTTAAAAAAATGAGCCCAGATGATATCATCGTCAAACGACGTGGTGTTGTGTTTGTTATTAATAAAAAGAAGCCCCGCCATAAGCAGCGACAAGGTTAATTCAAAATAGTATGCGTATCTCAGGTATTAACATTCCCGACGACAAACAAATTGCCTACGGCCTCACCGCTGTATTCGGCATTGGTCTGCCGCGTGCCAAGGAAATTCTCCTTACACACAAGATTGACCCGACAGCAAAGCCAACTACTCTTTCAACTGAACAGGAAAATGCTATTCGTGAAAGTGTTGAAGCGTTTACTATCGAAGGTGAGCTGAAGCGTGAAGTATCAGCTAACATCAAGCGCCTTAAGGACATTGGTTCATACCGTGGTTCACGTCACGCAAAACGACTTCCAGCTCGCGGCCAGCGAACAAAGACGAACGCTCGAACTCTCAAGGGCGCCAAGAAGACTATGGGAAGTGGACGTCGTAAGCTCGAAAAGACTTAAAAAATTATTAATCAACATACACGTAACGACATATGGGTAAGAAACGTATCATGAAGAAGAGTGGAGGATCAGACATTGCTGGTTCTTCACGAGCTCTGAACCGAATTCCAAAGCGAAAAGTTATCGCCGGCAAACTTAATATACTTGCCACTTTTAACAA
>JANPGF010000074.1:0-3490 GCA_031423775.1 Candidatus Kaiserbacteria bacterium
GCGAGAGGGCGTAGTAGACGGAAGAGACTCATGAGTTGAGCGTCTTCCCCAGCAACCTTTTTAAAGAAGTAAGTTTCGGTGGTCACCTCAACTAAGCTGGCGCCAATTCGAGTGACGAACATGAGGAGCATCCAGACCCAAACGACAGGATACGGAAAGGCGCTGAGTCCGGCAATCGAAAGTGAGAGAATCAGAAATCCTATTCCCATCATTTCTTTTTCACCCCAATAGTCATCAGCCAGAACCCCAATCGGGTATTCACAGACAAGGTATCCAAAGAGACCGGCGGCAATAATGACACCGATAGCTGACCAGGATAAATGCACTACGGTCGAGAGATAGAGCGGAATATAAATCATTGACCATGTAAAAAATAACTGGAGGAGGAAATGTGCTGCCATAACAGTGCGGATGTTTTTATTTTTCCATGCAGTTGCAAGCACGCGTTTTAATTTGAGGTGTTCGTAGACTGGGTCACAGAAATGACGGAAGGTTCCAATGATAATGACCATAAATACGACGCCAGCTATCGTTGATAGTAGATACAGTGGGGCAAGGTTGTGTCCTCCATCAACTACGAGACTGATCGTGAGGGGTGCAAACAGAGCGATGCCGGACATGAGGGCAAGTGCGAGTCCACGTTTATGTCCGGTATTACCTTCATGCTTACCGATCAATGTCTCAGAAAAAATATCAATATTGAGGTAGATGAGTGGGCTCAGTGTCATAAAGATAATAAAACTAGCCACTGTAATTGGCACGTCTAGCCCTAACCCTAAAATAGCCAGCGCGATCAGTGACCCGCCCATCATGAGCAATGTAACAAATACGTTACCAAAACGATTTAATAGTGTCGGTAAAAACAAAAAAACAATAACCGATAGCACCGATGCGCCTGAGAAAATAAACCCAATTGCACCTGGTGTAACAAATTGCTCAAGGTAACTCGAGCTGGAATACGATACCAACATTGAGTGGTACATATAGACCACCGCAATTAAATAGATGTACCAGAATTTAATATTTGAAGTGTCTGGATCGCAGAGATTCTGAAAACGCCCTATGTGCATAGATGTCATCAGTGTACTAGATTTACCCAAAAAATTTCCAAACTTATGTACAGCAAACAAAACAAAAACACCCTGACGGGTGTTTTTGTTTTGTTAGCGTGAGGATATGAAACTGTTTCAAACCGGTGCTAGATGCTAGGCGGAACCGAGTGAAGCGGCGAGGCGTACTAAACGTACGACGAGTTGATTCGCGACAGTTCCAACAACGCAGATGGTACCGGTTTGGAACAGCTGTATGCTATAAGCCAATCAGCACTGGGATTACCATTGGTGACTTTTGGGTTTTCTGCATCAAAAACTGACTCACAATATCAGTCAACTCATCCTTCACATAATCGAGATCAAGCGGGTTCATACCTTCGGTATAGCGCTCAATGGTCTTCTTGATGAGGACGCGTGCTTCGGATAGGAGCTGCTGGTTTTCACGGAGGTAGACAAAACCTCGAGAAATAATATCAGGTGACTTGCGGAGCTTACCGGTTTTGGCATTTACTGTCGCAATAATCACGAACATACCATCTTGTGAGAGGGAAATACGGTCGCGGAGTACCACTTCTTGGCGATTACCAACGGTGAATCCGTCTACCACTACCATCTCTGTTGGAATTTTTACCTTGTGACGGATAATTTCAGTACCGTTTTTGATGTCGATAATGGTTCCGTTGTCTGGAACTACCACATTCTCTTTTGGAAAACCGTTTTCAACGGCAGCGAACATGTGACTCTTTAAGTGGTAGTGATGGCCGTGTACAGGAATCAGGAACTTCGGCTTGATAGCCTGGTGAACCCACACGAGTTCGCCAGCGTTACCGTGTCCTGAAGCGTGCACGTGTGAACCTTGGAAGTTCACGACTTTTACGTTACGACGATAAATGTTGTCTTTTAGTTTTTGAACAGCAATT
This sequence comes from Candidatus Kaiserbacteria bacterium, assembly GCA_031423775.1. Classification (GTDB taxonomy): domain Bacteria; phylum Patescibacteriota; class Minisyncoccia; order Phycocordibacterales; family UBA918; genus OLB19. Next base: position 1,973 of record JANPGF010000074.1, read on the forward strand.
TCATTTCCGGGAATAACTGAAGAAGAGAGTACAATAGTATCTCGTTCGTTGAGGACAATCTGCTTGTGTTTGTCCTGTGCCATACGCATAAGAGCAGCGAATTCTTCACCCTGGGCTCCTGTCGAGAGAATAACAATCTGGTCAGCGGGGTAATTTGGAATATCTCCCGCCCCAATAAATGTCTGAGGCTTGGCTTCAAGCATTTTAGCCTGAATAGCAATTTCAATAGCTACTTTAATACTACGACCTTCCATGACCACTTTCTTGCCAAGGGCTTCACATACGTTAATAACACCAATGAGGCGGTCAAACTGCGAGGCAAAGGTACCAATAATCATACGACCTTTGGTCGTGCGAATAATTTCTTCAAGCGTCTGAAATACTTTGGCTTCAGAGACTGAGAATCCACTGCGGTCAGCGTTGGTTGAATCACAGATAAGAGCGAGGTTATTGTGAGTACCAACTTCAAGCCATGACTCCTTTTCTTCTACGACGACCTCACCGTTTACGTTATTAAGTTTGATGTCACCGGTTACGATAACGTCACCAAATTTGGTTTCAATTGCGAGACCCATAGCATCAGGAATTGAGTGAGTTACCGGGAAGGTGCGGATCTTGGTTGCTCCAACGGTAAATGATTCGCCTTCTTTGACTATGTGCATGTCGATAGGGTCCATGTGAGGGAACTCTTCCTGTCGCTTCAAAATCATAAGTGAAGTCAGGTATTGCGTATAGACTGGTGGATTACCGAGGCGTTCCATCACAAACGGAATACCGCCGATATGGTCGAGGTGACCGTGGGTAACAACGAGAGCACGGATTTTATCCTTGCGCTCTTCGAGGTACTGAGTGTTTGGAAGGATGTACTGGATACCTGGTGCGTTACTTTCTGGTGATACGAATTGGAATCCAGCATCAATAACAATAATATCAGCAGCAGTTTCAACAATAATCATGTTGCGTCCAATTTCTTCTACTCCAGATACGGGAATGATACGGACAGTATTTTCGTCAGTGACGGCCGGGATAATTGGATTTTTATCATCAGTAATGGTCATCCGGTGGGTGAGGGCAGGGCTCGTCATTGGACGACGACCATTGCCACCACCGCCATTGCGGCGCCGGTTTCCGCCACGTCCAGAGCGCTTGTTTGGAGCTCCTGGTGTACCTGCTTGATTTCCAGCAGGTCGCGCTGTGCCTGGTGTGCCGCCAGTTTGTGGTCGGCGTACCCCTGGTGTTCCTGGGGTGCGTACTCCACCACGACTGCCACGATTAAATGGGCGGCGGTTACTCCGAGTGCGTCCGGCACCTGTGGTTTGGGTTGTGTTACCTGTTCCAGCTGCTGCTGGGGTAGGTGCTGGTGTGTTGCCTCCAGCTGGCTGTTGTTCATTGTTCATACTATATTTCTTACGGTTAATTTTCTAATATTTCAGTTTCTACACTATCTAAAAAAGGGCCAAAGTTTGTCGGTGTTCATGTGCCACTCGTTCACGTTCATAAATCGTTCGTACGGCTTAC